>NZ_JBBKBJ010000002.1:0-254368 GCF_037890145.1 Phocaeicola sp. HCN-6420 | reverse complement strand
AAAAATACGGGAAAGTCCGAAAAGACATGCTGAAATTTCCTCTGCTTTTTGTACAAAAAATATTCTGTTTTGTACAAATTCCTAAAAGTTTTGTACAAAAACATAAGACAGCAGCGGGAAAAAACAAAGGAAATACGAATGAAAATTTTCCTAGACACCGCGTAATAGTACGGTCCGGAACAGAAAAATGATGAAATTTTATGCAAAAAAGGGAAAAAGCCCCCTCCTCTGCCGGGAACTATTACGAAATCCGAGTAAAAGAATAAAAACAAGCACACCTCAGCAGGACCGTGAAGGGCTGGTTCCACCATTTCAGGCACTTTTTAAAGAAAAAACATCTGTTTTTGCCCTTCACGCCCTTCACCAATAATACCATCACTGCTCTTATCCGAGATAACAGCTCCTCTGACGACCATTAATATTTTCCTATCGACATGATAAATTCCAGACATTCATTTGCTATAATAGATGCCTCAACACCATTCATGCGAAGAGCGTGAAGGGCAAAGCGGCTAATTTATTTATTAAAGTGTCTAAAAATCATACACCATGTGTCAAATTATTAGACACCTCCAGCTAAGTATTATTTTATATACAATTTGATTATCAGCACATTGCAACAATGGCACGCACTTTGCTATATTATAACCGAACAAACCATTAATAAACAGATGAAAGGACTCAAAACATATTTTACTTTTCTCAATAAGAACAAGATGTTCACACTTGTGAATATGGGAGGACTAAGCATTTCACTAATGTTCGTGTTGTTAATAGCCAACATGGTGAGCCGACAACTGAGTATCGACAAAGAGCAACCCGATGCTTCTCGTATTTATGCATTTGGCAATGAACAATACATCGGCTCACATTATCTGGTAGGAGAAATACTAAGCACCCAATATCCGGAAATAGAAGACTGGTGTGCCGTTAGCAATTTGGCATATACCGGTACCTACGTCTTACAAGAAACCAGAAAAGTAGAATTAAAGATTTTGGCATCCCGCAACAATTTCTTTCAGTTCTTTTATTTCAAATTACTATCAGGACGTCCCGACCAGGTTTTAACAGACAAAAACAGCATTGTTCTAACCGAAAACGGGGCGAGAAAACTTTTTGGCAATGAACCAGCTATCGGAAAGGCTCTCCGACTATCCGCCAACAGCCAAGAAACATATACCGTAACAGGTATTATGAAAAACATCGGCAACTCACTATTCCCCAGTGATATAGAAGCCATCGTCCCATACAATTTCATCGACTATATCGACAAAAGCAGCAGTATGCATGAACGCAACATGAACAATGCCGGAGGTGCAACTGTCTTTGCCCGCTTCCACGAAGGGACTAATCCCAATGATAAAGCTACACAAATGCTCGATTATTTGAAGAAGTATTACTGGATATATGCGCTTGGCTATATGAAGGAAGTAAAATGGATATCCATGCACGATTTTCATTTCAGTGAAATTCCCTCGAATGGTACCTTCCTGCAATACAGTTTTACAAAAGTAGTAATCTTCATCTGCGTAGGAATACTCATTCTGCTGATGGCAGTCTTCAATTATATCAGCATGAGCGTAGCCCAAACCAGTTATCGTGCCAAAGAAATGGCTACCCGAAGACTGCTGGGTTCTTCACGCCCCGATATCTTCTGGCGTATGATTGTAGAATCTTTCCTGCTCACATTAGGCGCTTTTCTCCTCGCCTTTCTACTGGCAAGAGCTGTTGAGCTATTTGCTTCGGACTTGTTACAAGTGAAACTTGACCTGACTGGTGATTTAAATATTCTTACTCTGAGCATTTATCTGGCCGGTATCCTACTGCTCTCTCTCCTTGCAGGCTTTGTTCCGGCAACCCTGCTCTCACGATATAATCCGCTGGATATAGTAAAAGGTAATTTCCGACGCAAGACAAAAGTCGTTTATTTACGCGGATTATACATCATACAAAGCAGCCTTACCCTTGCCATGCTGACTTGTGCAATCTATTTAAGTATCCAACTATATAATATCTTACATGAGCCGCTGGGATACAGTTACGGCAATATCCTCAACTATCCGGCACTGGTCAATAAACAGAAGTTGCAGACATTCCGCGACAAAGCGCGCACACTGCCATTTGTAAACGAGGTATGTTTCACCCAAGGAACGCCCGCCGACCTTCAGGGAGAAAACAATGCCGTACAGATATATAACGGAAAAGGAGAAATACAAAACATACGATGGAGAAGTCTGACAGCCGATTCAACATTCATCCATCTGTTTCATCTGAACCTCATAAACAACCATCTCCCGGTTACGAAAGAAACAACCTATTTCTTTTCCGACAGTGTATTCAATGCTTTGGGGCTCAGCCATGACGCAGATTATCTAAGAAGCAGTCCCCAAACGGGAAGCATGCATTATCCTATAGCAGGAACATTCAAGGATATCAAGTCCGGTTCCATACTGGATACCCAATACCCAACCATGCTATCCATCATGCATCCGGACAGTATCTATCCGTGGAATATTCTGATAGAAGTAGCTGGCAACGAGCTAACCTACTATAAAAAAGAGCTCGACAAGCTATATTCGGAAACAATAGAGGGAATCCCATTCGAATCGGAATGGTATCACAATCAGGTAAAAGCAATATACAAAGACCTGACCAATTTACAGCATACGATAGGAATCTTTACCGGTGCCGCCCTGCTGATTTCTTTGCTCGGGCTAACCGCCATGAGTCTATATTTCATAGCACAACGCAAACGCGATATGGCTATCCGTAAAGTATTTGGATCGAGCAGCAGACAAGAAATGAAGCGACTGATACAATTCGCATTCAGTTCTTTGGTTATCAGTATTATAATTGCACTTCCGCTGGCCTACATCGGCATTATGCAAATCAACCGGATAACCCATTATCAAAGTACCATGCCTTGGTTGAGCGGAATCATCGCCTTTATTACCGTAACTGCCATATCGCTCGGTTCTGTTTATCTGATCAGTCGGAGTGCGACCCGCGAGAACCCTATAAAAAACTTAAAGACAGAATAAACATTACAACATTATGAAAACAATACTACGTAATCTTTTCTATACACTCAAGCGCTTTCGGACAGCTTCCGTACTCAACTTATTAGGACTGTCGACTGCCTTTGCGGCTTTCATACTGATTATGATGAAAGCAAGTTACGAATATAGCTTCGATACTTGTTATCCCAACCCCGACCGCCTGGTCGGACTAAATTTGGGAGAAGAGAAAGATAACTCCATCATGGCTCTTCCACGAGGACCGATTGATTTCCTCATCGAGCAGATACCTGGCATTGAATATGGAACCATCTATGCTCCCTGCTGGCAGAAACAGGCATTCTGCACCAATCCTGAAAGTCCGCAATATTTCTATGAAACCCCGTGGGCCGTATACCCCGATTTCGCAAAAGTTGTCGGATTGCAGTTCGTAGAAGGCAGTGACAAGGACATGAATAAACCTGAAAGTATCATTATTTCGGAAAGCTATGCCCGCAAACTTTTCCCTAAAGGCAACGCCCTGGGCTCCTATCTCTATACGGAAGGCGACAATGGGCTGGTAAAGGGAATAGATAAGTTCAAGATATGTGGTATCTTTAAAGACCTCCCTGAGAATTGCCAGTTTAAAAATGATATGTTCATCCGGATGAGTGATTACCAAAAAGATGACTGGGCAAGCCAGAACTATTTTGCCTTTTTCCGGTTGAAACCGGGAGTTAGCGCAGCCGATATCAATCAGCAAATAGAAGCCAGCGGTGCCAACAAGCGACTGAATATTGTAGACAAAGGAAATCAACGACTCTACGTATTCCCCATCAAGAAACTTTATTACGATATGTCGGCATCCTATTACCTCAAGACAGGGGACCGTAGTACAATGGTATTGATTGTAAGTATCGGATTACTGATTATCATTATCGCCTGCATCAACCTGATCAACTTCAGTACAGCCTTAGCTCCGGTTCGCATACGCAGTATCAATACACAAAAAGTATTGGGCAGCAGCAACTGGGAACTACGCCGTGCCTTATTAACAGAATCTGTCGGTACCGTCCTGATAAGCTGGCTCGTATCACTGGGCATTGTCGAAATACTCATACGTCTGAAGGTACTTTCTTTTATGGGATTCACCCCTTCACTGATTACCTACTGGCACATCATCGGATATACCGGAATCATTGCACTGGTGACAGGAATCATTGCCGGACTCTATCCGTCATGGTACATGACTTCGTTCTCTCCTGCTCTCGTGCTGAAAGGGAACTATGCGCTAAGCGGAAGAGGCAAACGGCTCCGCATGTCACTTATCGGTTTCCAGTACATCATTTCATTTGTGCTGATTGTAACTGCCGGATTCATTTTTCTGCAAAACCGCTATATGCAAAATTATATATCAGGCATTGACAAAGACCAGATACTGGTTGCTTCTCTCCCACAAATGCCTTATCAAAGTTCCGAATACCGCAACTTTACAAATGCCCTAAAAAGTTTTGCAGAAATAGATGATATCGCCTATGCAAAATCAAATCTGGGCGGAGGAAGCGGATATACTCAATATGCTTTCTTATATAAAGGAGAAATGCACGGACATTACTACATCGACGTCACGACAAACTTCTGTAAGGTAATGGGCTTAAAAATTGTATCGGGAGAAGATTTCCTCCCCAGCGACTCCATCTATCACAGTGATCTGAACTTTATTGCCACACAAGACTTACAGCAACAAACCGGCATTCCAGCCGGTGAAATACTGGACTTCTTCGTCTGGGGTGTGAATGCCCGACTAAAAGGCTACGTCAACAACGTACAATTAACCTCGCTCCGTTCTGAAGCACTTCCCTATATATTCTGTCCAAACGGGAAATACGGCAGCAATATTCTGCCTTTTGCCTACATTCGTGTAAAAGCCGGAAGCAATATGGAAACAGCCTTGAAGCACATCCGTCAAACCATTGCCAAATGTTTTATCGGTTATCCCGTCGATATAAAATTCTATGACCAAGTATATAGTCAGCTCTACCAGAAAGAGGCCGATCAGCAACAGTTGATTACCCTGTCCAGTCTGCTTGCCATTCTGATTTCACTGGTAGGAGTCTTTGGACTGGTTATCTTCGAAGCAGAACAGCGCCGCAAAGAAATCGGTATCCGAAAGGTATATGGAGCCTATACCCGTCAGATTCTCTGGATGTTCGGACGATCATATCTTACGCTGTCGGTAGTCAGTTCCGTCATTGCGACACCGATAGCCTGGTATATCGTATCCAAATGGCTGGAACAGTTTACTGAACGGATAGCCATCACGCCGTGGATATTCATTCTGACCTGTATCGTCATCAGCCTCATCACACTGATAACGATTACAGTACAGAATTACCGAACGGCCATCAGCAATCCGACAGACAACTTAAAAGCAGAATAATAAACAAAAGAATAATATAATAACAATTTAATACTTATCACTATGATTAAGATTGAAAACCTTTGCAAGACATTCCGTACAACGGAAGTAGAAACAATTGCCTTGAACAATGTAAACTTGGAAGTCAATGAAAAAGAATTCGTGGCCATCATGGGACCTTCCGGTTGTGGAAAATCAACCTTACTGAATATCCTCGGCTTATTGGATAATCCGACTTCAGGCAACTATTATCTGGACAACAAAGAGGTCGGACATCTGAAAGAGAAAGACCGTACCAATGTACGTAAAGGTAATATCGGTTTTGTTTTTCAGAGCTTTAACCTGATAGACGAACTGAATGTTTTCGAGAATGTCGAGCTTCCGCTTACGTATTTGAATATCCCTGCCGAAGAGCGTAAAAAACGCGTAACCGAAATGCTGTCGCGTATGAATATCAGTCACCGTGCCAAACATTATCCCCAGCAGCTCTCCGGAGGTCAGCAGCAGCGTGTGGCCATCGCCCGTGCCGTAGTTTCCAATCCGAAAATCATCCTCGCCGATGAGCCGACCGGTAACTTGGATTCTAAAAACGGTCTGGAAGTAATGGAGTTGCTTACCGAACTGAACAAAGAAGGAACTACCATCGTAATGGTAACCCACAGCCAACGTGATGCCGGATTTGCCGGACGTGTGATCAATCTGTTCGACGGGCAGATTGTATCCTCTATCAGTGAAATGTAATCTCTCTTAAGTTTTCTCTATATGTAAGGAGGTATGCCGGCAATATAGCTGGATATGCCTTCTTACTTTAACTTCAATCCAAGCGAATGATGAAAAGAGCCCTACAGAATCTTTTCCGGAAAGGAGAAGGTAACCTAACAAAAATTCTCTGTCTGGGTGTGGGAATAGCCATCGGACTGGTAATGCTTGCCGAAGTAATTTTCGAACGGTCGTATGATAACTTTATTCCCCATCTGGAAGACACTTATATCATACAGGAAAATTATAAGCATCAAGGTAATGACTGGAAAAATCACAACACCGTATCGGGAGCTATTGCCCCGGGTATCAAACGATATTGTCCGGAAGTAGAAGCCGCCACTCGTTTTACCATATTGAATGAAGATCTGCTGTTAACAACCGATGACCAACGTACCATAAAAGGTAATGCTTATTTGTGCGACAGCTCTTTTTTCGAGGTCTTTCCACGAAAAATCTTAATGGGAGAAACGCCCCATACCGGACTGGAAAAAGCCAACAATGCTTATATATCAGCCAAACTGCTGAAAGTACTGGGAAATGATATTATAGGCAAACAACTGACTTGGAAAGTCTTCCCGGATTTTCATCTGACGGTAGTAGGAGTCTTTGAGGATTTCCCGGAAAATACTCATCTGCCGAAAATAGATATTGCTGTAGCTTTGCCTACCATTGGCCAAATAATGGGAGACGGAAGAAACAATTGGCTGGGGAACGACCGTTATTCCGGATATATCCGCCTGCGGCCCGGTACAGATCCGCAAACGCTGGAACCTAACATCAAGCACATGCTGTACACCAATGCTCCGATGGAAGAGCTGGAACGTTCGGGCAGCCAGTTTTACCTGAACCTGAAACCTGTAAGCAAGATCTTTCTATCCTCGGAATACAACCGTATCATGAACATCGTATTCCTCGTCTTTGCCTTTATCATGCTGGCTGTAGCAGTCCTGAACTATATCCTGCTGGTTGTTTCATCGGTAGTGAAACGAGCTAAAAGTATTGCTACTTACCGCTGTTACGGAGCAGAAAGCAAGGATATTTATCGCATGATACTGGTAGAGTCAGCATTGCACTGCTTCATCGCTCTGATACTTGCCGTACTCATTGTTTTCGGTCTGCAAGATTTTCTGCAAGAACAAATGGGACATAGTTTGCGAGCCTTATTTTCTCCCACTGCTTTAGTGCTGTGCCTGATGGTCGTTATTGCTGTTGCTATAATTTGCGGAGTAATGCCCAGCTATATATATACACGCATACCTGTCACTTACGCCTATCGTCGATATACAGAGAATAAACGACAATGGAAGCTGGGACTCTTATTCGTACAGTTCATGCTAACTACCTTCTTTGTCTGTCTGCTTACCGTTATCGGACTTCAGTATCAGGCATTGACCAATTATCGCACCGGATTCGAATATAAGAATATACTTTATACTTCCCTATCCGGAACTCAGAACATAGAGCGTGAACGTTGCATACAAGAACTAAAAAGGCTTCCTAATGTAAACGGAGTAACCTGGGGATATCAGGAAATGTTTATGAAATGCAGCGGAAACAATGTATACGATTCACAAAACGATAAGGAATACATGAATATTGCCGATATGTATGATGTAGGTCCCGACTATCATAAAGTATTCAGTATCCCCATTTTGGAAGGAACGGGCTTTACCACCGAACTGGGAGATAGTGTGAGTCAGGAAGTAATGGTGAGCCGTAGCTTCATCGACAAGATGGAAAAACTCGCCGGATGGACAGGTTCTCCTATTGGTAAGCAAGTCTTTATCACAGAGCATCAAGGTCGTCCTTATACTATCTGTGGTGTGTACGAAGAAATTCATCTGGGTTCTCAAGTTGCGGAAGATTTCGACGATCGCCCAACGGTGATGTTCTACAACACGCATCCTAACCATCTTCTTTACATTCGTTTGAAAGAAATGGGGCCGGAGCAAATAAAGGAGGTACAAGACATAGTCAGCCGTACCATGCCCAGTCAGGAAAAACACGTATATAGTCTCGACCTGGAAATGGCTAATCAGTACAACATGCTGTTACACGTAAGAAACAGTATACTCTTTGTCGGACTATGTATTCTGGTAATTGCACTTATCGGCCTGATAGCCTATATCCGTGATGAAGTAAACCGCCGACGTTCGGAAATAGCTATCCGTATCATTCACGGAGCACAAGTAAAGGATGTACAATTCCTCTTCTTGAAGGATATTCTGAAAATAGCCATTCCTGCTGTTCTGATTGGAACCGCATTTGCACTATTTGCCAGCAACCGCCTATTGGAATTGTTTGCGTTCAAAATCAACCTCACAGGGTATATCTTCGGAGGATGTATCCTGGTAGTACTCATAATCATGTTGATTCTCAGCACTTCAATGATATGGAAGGCAGCACGCAGTAATCCAATCAATAATTTAAGAACAGAATAAAATAATAAGTGTAAGCGCTTTTGACTAAGAGGTTTTCCCAACTATCAGGACGGGATAACCTCTTTTTTATTGCATCATAAAGCAACCGAAAAGCCACAACACAAAGAACCCCTTCCTGTTTTTGAAAATCAGGAAAAAACGAAGGAATGAAAACAAACTGCACATACAACTTTTTTCTTAGAACAAAAATAAAAAGGGAATATATTATCGAATCATAAAAGCGGAAAGAGTGGGATTCAAACCCACGGAACGGACAAAGCCGTTCACCGGATTTCGAGTCCGGCCCATTCGGTCACTCTGGCATCTTTCCTTATCCGCCGCGAATATACAACCTTTTCTGTTTCGTTGTCATCGCCAAAGCTGAAATTTTCTCTTAATCTTTACATTTATTTCTCTTACAAAACAGCAGACTAAAATCATTTCACGAATTTAGTCCAACAACTTTCCCTTTTTGAGCGATTTTCGTATCTTTACCCGCAACAAACTAAGATCTAAAATCTTATTGAATGATGAAAAATATTTTTTCCTTTATACTGATAAGCATTATATGTTTTTTTCAGTCTGGATGTTCAAAACATCAAACTGATGATGAAGATCTATTAAAAGAATTGGATTCAGTAATAAAGGAACGTACCCAATATAATCAGGCAATAGAAGAAAAAATAGATAACCTAAATAAAATATTAGATTATTCATCAGATAAGAATCCACAAGCCCAATTTGAATTATTAGGCAAGCTTTTTAACATTTACCGTTCATATAAAGTTGACAAAGCTAAGGAAGTTGCCCAAAAACGTCTACAAGTAGCTAAACAACTGGATAGTGCATGTATAAAAGAAGCATTGATGAATAATGCTGACGCATTATACAAACTGGGCAATTATCACAAAGCCTCCGAAATGTTGAATGAAATTTATCCAGATTCAACGATTTACAGTAATAGCTATTTCCATTATCTACGACAAGCTATACCTCTATCTATTTCAAATGAAATACACCCAAAGAATAATAACAATATTTCCAACAATAAACAATTAACCTATTGTAAAGACGCCATACAAGCCAATAGACCCGGCACGTATGGATATATATCTAATTTATATAAACAAACCTTATCAGAAAAAGATACCATAGGAGCGATACAATTGCTGGAGAAATTTTATACGGAAACAAATCCAGACAGCCTTAAGCCCAATAAAGCCAGCATAGAATATGAAATAGCCAATCTTTATCTTCTACATAAAGATACGGTTAAAGCTAAACATTACTTAATATTATCTTCTCTGACAGATATTAAAAATGCCAAGAAAGTATATATGTCTTTACAAGATCTGGCTATGCTCTTATTTTATCAGGGCGACATAGAACGAGCATACAGTTATATATTATGTGCACTGGAAGATATAAACTTCGGACACGCCAGATATCGATTTACAGATATTTTAGCTTATCTCCCCATTATCAGTGCTGCCAATGAAATGAGAGTCCAAAAGAACGAAACGCAATTTGTTATTTTTATATCTGTACTCTCTATTCTTATTCTGTTATTAATTACAGCGTTTATCTTATTAAAGAAAAAAACAGATAAATTGGAAGATACGAAAAATATACTAAAGGAACAAAATCAACACTTAACAGAATTATCTGATAATTTGAGATTAATGAATGAACAGATAAAAGAAAAAGAGCATATACAAGAAGAATACATCGGACTTTTGTTTAACGTTTGTTCAGAACACCTCAAGAAGCAAAATATGCTCTATAAAGGTCTGAATCGTATCACCAGCAATGGACGCATAGCAGACCTGTCAAAATTTATCAGTGAACAACAAAGCAGTTCTGATGATTTCAAGGAATTCATCCACAAGTTTGATAATATATTTCTTAACATTTTCCCAAATTTCATAGAAGATTTTAACCAGTTGCTTCGTCCGGAAGAACGTATACGCCCTAAAGAAGGTGAATTATTAACACCGGAACTGCGTATTTATGCATTAATGCGGTTAGGTATCCATGATAATGCTAAGATTGCCAGTTTTCTGCATTATTCGCTTCAAACCGTATACAACTACAGAATGAAAATGAGAAATAAGGCAATTCCTGAAAAGAGAGATCTTATTTCTCAAGTTCAATCGCTCTAAACACCAGTTACTCACATATTACTTCCGGCCTTTTCACTAAAGGTTATAGTACATTATATATCAACGCATTAGCCTTGACCGTTTTTCATATATACTTACTCTTCTCTTCAAGCCAGAACGAATAAAAACGTTCCAGCTAATTTTGTATGTGTCCAATGGATATAATACCATTCGATTCAACTATTAAAAAACTACCATTATGAAAAACCAGTCAACCTTAAAAAAATGCAATCGGCTTAAAACCTTTACTTTTCCTCGTCAAAAGGATTATCCATTAAAGAGATCTTCTCTCTCATTACTCTTTTCCTCATATTATTTAGCTCAAATCAATGTAAATAACTTATAAAAAAGTTACTTAAAACGCGCTAAGAAGATACGCTAACATTCTATTTACCTGTGCATTACATTTCAGCACATGTTACTTTACAGTTGTAAAAGACACATTGTAAAACCAATGAAATATTCAGACCATACTTTTGTACCAAAAATTTAAAACATCGCATTATGAAAAAAGCAAAGACACGCAGTAATTTGTTAAGGCTGATAGGAACTCTACTGTCTGCCTTATTGCTTTGCGTAAATATACACGCGCAGGGCTTGATTGTAAAAGGCCACATAACTGATGGCAATGGCGAACCTGTTATCGGAGCCAATATAGTTGTAAAAGGAACGACAATTGGTACCATAACTGATTACGATGGAAATTTTACTTTAGAGGCTCCTGATAAAAAATCAATTCTCCATATCGGATATATAGGCTATAAAGAATTAGAAATCCCAGTATCCTCAACTCCCCTGAATATCATTTTGCAAGAAGATACAGAATTATTGGATGAGGTAGTAGTCATCGGCTATGGTACTGTAAAGAAATCTGATGCTACCGGTTCTGTTACAGCAATAAAACCTGATGAATTTAACAAAGGATTACAAACGACAGCACAAGATGCCTTAGTTGGTAAAATGTCTGGAGTAAATGTTGTATCCGGATCAGGTGCACCAGGTTCCAGCGCAACAATACGTATCCGTAGCGGGGCCTCACTTTCCGCTTCTAATGATCCGCTTATCGTTATCGATGGAGTACCCGTAGATAATTCGACAATAGAAGGTGGAGGTAACATTATTGGTGCAATAAACCCCAATGATATCGAAACATTCACAATATTAAAAGATGCCTCTGCTACAGCCATTTATGGATCACGTGCTTCCAATGGTGTCATAGTTATTACAACTAAAAAAGGGACAAGTAATAAACCTCAAATAAACTATTCATTGAATCTGGCAATGAGTGCTACAGCCAAACGTCTAGAAGTACTCAATGCCGAAGAATTCAAAAGTTTTGTCCCTACAGTAACCGGTGTACCTGCCAACCCATCATTTGGAACAGCTTCCACCGATTGGCAAGATGAAATTTACCGTACAGCTTTTTCACAAGAGCACAACTTATCTGTTTCAGGAAAAATAAAGGAAAAAACTCCTTTCCGTGCTTCTGTTGGCTACACAAACCAAGCAGGTGTTATCCGAAACAATGACTACCAACGTGTAACATTTAATGGAGGTGCATCACCCAAATTCTTTGATAATCACTTGACAATTGACTTAAATCTAAAATTATCATATGAAAGCAATGATAAAGTGGACGACAGTGTTGTAAGCAACGCGTTGAGATATGACCCAACACGTCCTGTAAAAACAGGTAGTGCTACTGCTGCAACTGACCCAGGATTAGGCTATTTCATTTGGATGAATGGGAACTCCCCAATGGCTATCCAGACAGATAATCCAATAGCACAACTTGAACTACAGAAAGACAACACAGCTATTCTTCGTTCTATCGGTAACGCAAATATCAATTACCAAGTACATGGCTTTGAAGATTTGCAATTTACCCTTAACATGGGCTACGATATCCTTTCCAGTAAAGAAAACAAGGACGTCCCAGCACTGGCAGGTATGATGTATACTTCTAACATGAAAGATGGGACTGGTTTGGCATACGATGGTAAACAAGAGAAAAAGAATACACTACTCGACTTTTATGGTACCTACTCCCCTGATTTAGGCGAGAAGCATAGTTTCAGCTTTATGGGAGGCTACGGATGGCAACATTTTTGGAGAAAGTTTAATACAACAACCTTATCTCCTGATGGAGCAGAGCTCTTCTCACCTACACATTATGAAACAGAATACTACCTGCTATCATTATATGGACGCTTGAACTATACATTCAATAACCGTTATATGATTACAGCTACATTACGTGCTGATGCATCATCACGCTTTGCCAAGGACAACCGCTGGGGATATTTTCCTTCCGTTGCATTAGGATGGAAAATCAGTGAAGAAGATTTCTTTAAGGAACAAGATGTGATGACAGATTTCAAGCTTCGTTTAAGTTATGGTCAAACAGGACAACAAGATATTTTGAATGATTATCCTTATATGACTACCTTCAATGTTTCTTATCCTGAATCGTCTTATCTTTTCGGAGATACCTGGTATCGTACTTACCGGCCTAATGGATATGATCCGGATATCAAATGGGAAACAACTACAACCTACAATGCAGGTATCGATTTTGGCTTTCTCAATAACCGGATATATGGCTCTATCGACTACTATAAACGACATACCAAGGACCTATTAAATACAATTAATGTTATTGCTGGAACCAATTATGCACCAGTCTTAACAACCAATATCGGGGCAATGGATAATCAAGGAGCCGAATTCTCTATAAATTTTGTTCCCATAAGTACCAAAGACTGGAACTGGAACGTAGGTTTCAACTATACTTGGAATGACTCTAAAATAACCAAACTGAATATGGTAGACTCCGAAAATAACTTTGTTCAAACTGGCTCAATTTCAGATACAGGGAAAACAGTACAAGTCTTCATGGTAGGTGAACGTCCATATACATTCTATCTCGCCAAACAAGCATATGATGAAGCCGGAAAGCCGATAGAAGGTAAATATATACAACCGGACGGAAGCATTTCTTCCACAGAAACACGTTATGCAACAGGTAAAAGTGCCTTGCCGACATCCTATCTCGGATTTAACACCCAACTGAGTTATAAAAATTGGGATTTCGCCATAAGCGGACACGGCTCATTTGGCAATTATATGTATAATTATGTAGCTGCCGACCAATATTTACAATCCGTATACAGTGACCAAGGAAGTTATTCGAATATCTTGAAAGTAACAAGAGACACCGGCTTCCAAACCCAACAACTTTATTCTGACTATTTTTTAGAGAATGCTTCATTCTTCCGTATAGACAATATTTCATTAGGTTATACTTTCAATAAACTTTGGAATAAATCAAGCTCATTACGACTTACTTTCGGAGTTCAAAATGTAGCAGTCTTTACTGGTTACTCTGGCTTAGACCCCGAAATATATAGTGGAATAGATCGTGAAGTATATCCACGTCCGAGAACTTACTCACTTAGCGCAAATCTTACCTTCTAAATTAAAAGATTATTATTATGAGAAAAATATTATATAGCTTATCTGTTCTATTCTGTCTAATCTTATCTTCCTGTTTTGGAGATTTAGATACCATGCCTTTGGATGAGAGTCAATTGGTTACTGAAAAAGTATATAGCACTGCCGAAGGTTATACCGGAGTACTTGCAAAATGTTATGCATCACTAATTCTAACCGGACAGCAAGGTGGTGATGGTGGTGACGGTGACCTTGAAGGAGCCAACGAAGGTTATTCTGGATACATCCGTTTACTATTTTATCTGGAGGAACTTGATACAGATAATTTTCTAATGCCTTCGACTTCAAATGGATTAAGACAATGCTTAAACCTCCAATGGGACGCAGCAAATGCATCTGTAGTTACATGGACTTATCAACGCCTGTACATGACTATCGCTTACACCAACGAAATTTTACGCGAATGCACTGAAAGCAAACTGCAAGAGAGAGGTGTATGGGATGCTCTGAAAGATGACTATATACACTACCGAGCAGAAGCTCGTTTTATACGTGCTTACTGTTATTCAATGTTATGTGATTTATTTGGCTCTGTCCCTTACATAGATGAAAATACAGGAGTAAAAGATATTCCACAACAATGGAGTAGAAAAGAGATTTTCAATTTTGCACTTACCGAATTACAACAAATAGAAAATGACTTGGCTGCACCAGGAGAGAATGAATACGGTAGGGTTGACAGAGTAGCCGACTGGTTCTTACAAGCACGTATGTATTTGAATGCTGAAGTCTGGACAGGAGAAGAAAATTATCAGAAAGCCTACGAATATGCAAAAAAAGTAATAGACGACGGACATTATCCGTTGGCATCAGACTACCGTCATATATTTCTTGCCGATAATGAAACATGTAGTGAAATCATTTGGCCTTTAGTACAAGATGGTCAACATGCACAGAGTTCAGCTGGCACAAACTTTTTCGTAAAAGCTTTTGTTAATGGCCCGATGGATGAACTTTATCAGACTGGAGTCGGTTCACGAGGATGGGGCAACGTACGAGCTAAAACAACATTAGTAGATGCGTTTGATGCCGATGATGTAATATTCAACACAGAAGATACTTGGGGAAATCAAAAGAAAGACAAACGCGCACAATTCATGACAGCACTACCCGGACAAGTAAAAGAAACATGGGATGAAAACATGGCTATGACAAGTACTTTCACTTGCGGATATGGTTATATTAAATGGAGAAATGTAACCAAAGATGACCAGCTATGCGCTGCCGGAGATACATATACCTCAATTGATTTTCCATTATTTCGTACTGCCGATGCTTACCTAATGGCGGCAGAAGCAATTCTCAGAGGAGCTAATGCTCCCAGAAGTACAGCACTGGATTATGTAAATGAAATACGTGAACGTGCATATATGTCTGACAAATATGCTCAAGCAGGAATACGTTCGGATGTATCTGGTAAAATTAACGAATCGGAGCTTAATCTTGATTTCATCCTTGCAGAACGTCAACGTGAATTTGCCAGTGAACTTGTAAGAAGAACTGATTTAATTCGTTTTGGTAAATTCACTAAAAACAACAACTGGGACTGGAAAAATGGTGAACGTACGGGAACAGATGTCGATGATAAATATCTTTTATTCCCTATACCAGAAAGTGAATTAGTAAATAATCCTACTTTAAAACAAAACGAAGGATATTAACAATGAAATTACAAAATTATATTATCACAGCAATAATCCTGCTGACCGGTCTGCCCGCTTTAGGGCAGACTACCCAACAGGAAATGACTGATAACATCAATAAAACAGCAGGAGTATACTACGCGTATCCCATATCCGACCTGCAACCGCAAACTAAAGTTCCTCAAGGATACAAACCTTTCTATATCAGCCATTATGGACGTCATGGCTCAAGATACCTAATAGCTGATAACGACTATAAGTGGGTTATTGAACTTTTTCAACAAGCCAAGCAACAAAATGCACTGACAGAATTAGGGTATGATGCGCTAAAACGGCTTGAACTATTATGGAAAGAAGTTGAAGGCCACGGAAGCGATCTCACACCATTAGGGGTACGTCAGCATCAAGGTATCGCCGAAAGAATGTATCATTCGTACCCAGAAGTTTTCACTGATAATAAAAAGATTTCGGCCCGATCGACTATTGTATTGCGCTGTGCAATGAGTATGGTAGCTTTTGGTGACAAGCTAAAAGAACTTAACCCGAAACTCATCATTTCGTATGAAGCAAGTCCTAAATATATGAATTATCTGAATTATCATTCCGATGAATCTAATATGTTCACTTCTGACAAAACTGGGCCATGGGTAGAAGAATATCGCAAATTCGAATTAGAACATACTCACCCTGAACGTATAATAAACAGTTTATTCAATAACACTAATTTTATACGTAAACATGTAAATCCTCATAACTTGATGTGGGGTTTATATTGGATAGCCAGCGATATGCAAAATGTAGAAACAAAGGTCTCTTTTTATGATTTATTCGAAAAAGATGAATTATTTGACTTGTGGCAATGTATTAATTATCGTTTTTATGTATGTAATGCAAACCATGCAGACAGTAAAGGGATAGTAATAGCAAATGCAAAATCTCTTCTAAAAAATATCCTTGATAGTGCAGAAGAAGCCATCGCTGATCCCTCTATAGCCTCTACTTTACGTTTCGGACATGACGGTAATGTCATTCCGCTTGCAGCTATATTGCATCTGAATGATTGTGATGTATCTGTCAACAGGCCGGAAGATGTATATAAGGTTTGGTCAGATTATAAGGTAGTACCAATGGCAGGAAACATTCAAATTGTTTTTTACAAAAGAAACAATAACAATGAAGATATCCTTGTAAAATTTCTTCTCAATGAACAAGAAGCAAAAATTCCTCTGAACACAAATATATTTCCGTATTATAGATGGAAAGATGTCAAGAGCTACTATACCCAGCTGCTTATGTAATAATAAAATCCTCTTATACAAACCATAAGAGGATTTTTCATATCATTTTAAAATCACTTGCTAAAAAACAGGACGATATGCATGTAATTCCTTACGTAGTGCTAAAGCCTTGCCATCTGTCATCTGATTTAATAATTCCCAAAATCTCGGACCATGATTCATCTCACGAGTATGTGCCAGCTCATGCAAAATAACATAATCCATTAAGTGTACAGGCAAAAGCATCAGGTAAAACGACAGACTGATATCTTTTTTCGAAGAGCAACTTCCCCAGCGAGAACGAGCTTTCGAAATACTTACTTTATGATAAGGTAGTTCAAACTGACGGGACCAATATTGTACTAACGGAGGAAGATAATCTTGCGCTTTCTTTCTCATTGCACGCATCACTGCATTCTTCACTAAAGCCTGAACCCTGTCAGTCGTAAAATCAGCAGTAACGGGACAAGCTATGACGACCGTTTCGTCCTTTAGCTTTACCGTAAAATTCTTTAAAGGAGAAGCCTCTAATCTCAATCGGAAACATTCTGCTTCAATAGAAAAACTTAAATCAAAAGGTCGAGGCTTTATCTCTGCACATGCATGAAGCAATTTCTCGCGAAAAGGAGCAATAGCATTAAGTAAGGCTGTTATACTCCGATAAGGAGGAGTCGTTACATGTAATCCATTCTCCTTTACCCTCATTGTTATATTACGAGCTGAGCGGCGGACCATAAAATGAATCTGCCCAAAATCTTTATCGGGAATAGTTTGTTTCTTACTTATCATACAGCAAACTTACGGAAAAAACCTCATATATCTTCTATCGTCATACTGCTTTTAGCTTTCTACTGTCGCCTGGTATATATCTTTTCAATAGCTTCTTAACCTTTTCTCTGTAGATTTTTCGTGGCTTTCACATTTCAAGCTCTACATATTCGAGGAACAATTCCTCAATACGTTTCGGTACCATAAAAATTAATCATATAGCAAAGCCCATAAAATCAATTATTTAAGAAAAACTTTGCCTTTTGGCACGCTACTTGTCTTTACATTTACAGAAACAATTGTCTAACTATAAAAAATAACGATTATGAAAAAGATTTTTGTAGCAATAGCATTAATAGCAAGTTTAGGAACATCCGTTTCATTTGCAGCAACAGAAACAGCAAACGCAGTCAGCATCGAACTAAGTGCAACTGATTATACTCCGATTGAAGTCAAAGATTTACCACAGGCTATACAAGAAACTCTGGCGAAAAATCTCAGTGAATATACAGTTAAAAGTGCAGCTTATCAACAAGATGAAGATGGAGTGAAAACTTATCTGGTAACACTTGTTGATGCCGAAGGTTCAGAAGCCAATGTACTTTTTACAGAAAATGGTGAAATCATAGAATAAGGACATCGTCGTTCATTTCATACTATTAGTGGGTACACAAGAAAAGGATTACTGCTCACGCGGTAATCCTTTTTTATTGAGTTAGTAAATTTTAATGTGAGAGAATTGAAACTTCACAGCCTCATCAATGATTTTTCTTAAATAAGCACTAACTATTTATATAAAAGCAAATGAAAATGTCAATTTACTGTTTTTCCAAATCAGGCTGCTCTGAAACTTTCATCGGAGCCTTTACCGAATCAGCCTTATAAGCTACCTGCGGATCGTGTGTGTTATTTTCAAACTGATCGTAAACATACACGATACCACCTTTGGTTCCATCCATGGAATGTTTCACCACTCCGCCCACTGTAAATAAAAGAGCCATTACCGCAGCTGCCTTGAACAAAGGCATAAAACGTGTACGTAAAGTAAGGCGTTTAGCCTTCACTACCGGTCTTTCAATTTCAGCCAGAATACGTGAATCAAAGTCATCACCCAACTTTACTTCCTTTTCAGCTTCCTGATAAGCAAACAAAGGCTTATAACGAAGTAAATGTGCCGGAACTTCTTTCTGATGGAAGAAAGAACGAAGAATCTGCTCTTCTTCTATGGAAGTTTCGCAATTCCAGTACTTCTCTAAAAGTTGTTCAATGTACTTATAGTCCATAGTTGTCTATCTCGCTATATTTTAATTTAATCCGCTGCCTTGCTCTAAACAAATTTACCTTTACCTGTTCTTCTGTTAATTGCAAGACATCAGCAATTTCCTTATAACTTTTCCCTTCTACATCCCGAAGTTGTACGATAGTCCGTTGTTTCTCTGGAAGCTCGTTTATCAAACGATGTACCAGCTTGATTTGCTCGTCCTGTTCATATTTTCTATCGGGCGTCAATGCATCAGGCATTTCCTGCGTTTCTGGAGTCAATTCCATATTCTGAGCTTCCAGTTTCTGGCTGCGGTCGATTGCAAGATTTCTTGCGACAGTCAAGCAATATGCTTCAATCGAATCGAACTGCGACCATTCATCTCGCTTGTTCCACACCTTAATCATAGTATCCTGCACGATATCCTCCGCTTCGGCACTATCGAAAGTGATCCGGAGTGCCAGCCTGTAAAGTTTGTCTTTCAGCGGCAATATATCATTTCGGAAACTAATTTCTCGCATTGCTTTCTATAATAATGACGGGTGAGTTACACAAAAGTTACACCCACCCGCCTATTTTTTTTGAATTATTTTTTTATTACTGTACCCGACTTACCGTCAATGGCTGATGCTAAGGTTATTACGACCTGGGAAACTCCGGCCTCAACCGCCGAAAAAGAGTTCTCAAGTTTAGGAATCATGCCTCCTTGTATCACCCCTTCTGACACATATTTTTTAAACAGCTCAGGAGTTATAACCGGAATGACACTATCATCGTCTTCGGCATCACGCAAAACACCCTTCTTCTCGAAGCAATAAATCAAAGTAACATCAAATGCTTCAGCCAGTGCCTTTGCTGTTTCACCCGCTATCGTATCAGCATTGGTATTGAGCATATTACCTTCGCCATCATGAGTAAGCGGAGCCATAACAGGCACGACTCCCCGGCTAATCAGAGATACAAGCACCTCAGCATTGACATGTTTTACATCTCCGACAAAACCATAATCTACCTCTTTAACAGGACGCTTTACCGAACGAATCACATCCATGTCTGCGCCTGTCAGTCCGACTGCATTTACGCCTTTCGCCTGGAGTCCGGCTACAATATTCTTGTTTACCAGTCCTCCATAAACCATCGTAACAACTTTCAATGTTTCGGCATCAGTAATTCGGCGTCCATCTACCATTTTACTTTCGATACCCAACTGCGCCGCGATTCTGGTAGCCGAACGTCCACCACCGTGCACCAGCAACTTATAACCGGGAATGGCCGAAAAATCGGAAAGCAACTGATTCAAAGTAGCAGCTTCCTCTACTATTTTTCCACCTACTTTTACAATAGTCAGTTTCTCTTTCATCGTATACTTATTTTGTATTATTATTCCAAATATGTATATCCGTACAACCCAGAACGATAGTTGGCCAAAAATTCTTTTCCTTCTTCCAACGAAATTTTACCCTCTTTTACAGATTTGGTAACCCATGTTTCGAGCGTACGAACCAGTTTTTTAGGATTATACTGTACATAGTCCAGCACTTCTGCCACAGTTTCACCATCAATAACCTGGTCTATCGTATAGCCTTTTTCATTGACAGTCACATGCACAGCATTCGTATCACCAAACAGGTTATGCATATCACCCAAGATTTCTTGATAAGCTCCTACAAGGAATACACCTATATAATAAGACTCTTTCGCCTTAATGGAATGTACCGGCAAATCATGCGATACATTACGCGTAGACACGAAATTGGCAATCTTGCCATCTGAATCACACGTAATATCTTGTAAGGTAGCCGTACGGTCCGGACGTTCATCCAGACGCTGGATAGGCATAATCGGGAAAATCTGGTCTATCGCCCACGAATCCGGTAAAGACTGGAACAGAGAGAAGTTACAGAAATATTTATCTGCCAACAGTTTATCCACATTACGGAATTCATCAGGAGCGTGTTTCAAGCCGGATACAATATGATTGATTTCACGACAAACCGACCAATATAAACGCTCAATCTGTGCACGCGTCTTCAAATCAACAATACCATGGCTGAACAAATCCAGCGTTTCCTCACGAATCTGCTGTGCATCATGCCATGCTTCCAGCATCCTACTCTGGTTCAAGTTATCCCATATCTGATATAATTCCTGAACCAGTTCATGATCGTTAGGACTAACCTCAAAGTCTTCATCCATTTCTGGTAAAGAAGCCGTTTCGAGTACCTCAAAAATCAAGACAGAATGGTGTGCCGTCAATGAGCGTCCACTTTCAGTTATAATATTCGGATGTGGAATATTGTTCTTATTGCTGGCATCCACCATAATAGAAATTGAGTCGTTTACATATTCTTGAATGGAATAGTTTACGCTACTTTCACTATATGAAGAACGTGTTCCGTCATAATCAACACCCAGTCCGCCACCTATATCGACAAACTCCACCGGAAAGCCGAGCTGGTGCAACTGCACATAAAACTGAGAAGCCTCACGCAAGGCCGTCTTGATACGGCGAATCTTGGTTACCTGACTTCCAATATGGAAATGAATCAACTTAAGGCAATCTTTCAAATCTTTCTTTTCGATAAAGTCAAGCGCTTCGAGCAACTCGCTGGATGTCAACCCAAACTTACTTGCATCACCCCCACTTTCTTCCCATTTTCCACTTCCAGAAGAAGCCAGTTTAATGCGAATTCCTATATTAGGTCGTACATTCAACTGCTTGGCTATCTTGGCAATCAGACGGAGTTCATTCAGCTTTTCCACTACCAGAAAAATACGCTTACCCATTTTCTGCGCCAACAAAGCCAGTTCGATATAACTTTCATCCTTATATCCGTTACAAATGATCAGCGAATCAGAATCCGTATTAATGGCAATAACAGCATGCAATTCGGGCTTCGAACCAGCCTCCAGTCCCAGATTAAACTTCTTACCATGACTGATAATTTCTTCGACAACCGGTCGCATCTGATTCACCTTAATAGGATAAATAATAAAATTTTGAGCTTGATATCCATATTCCTCAGCAGCAATAGTGAAACAGTTGGATATCTTTTCGATACGGTTATCCAGAATATCAGGGAATCGGACAAGCATCGGAGCTGTGACATCCCTTAACTGAAGTTCATCGACCAATTCTTTTAAGTCGACGGCCACACCGTCTTTACGCGGAGTTACTACTACATGACCTTTGTCATTAATACCAAAGTATGAAACACCCCACCCAGTAATGTTGTAGAGTTCTTCAGAATCTTCAATACGCCATTTTCTCATTTCACAACATAAAGTCTACGTTTATAATCTATTTATCTAATAATAATTTCAGTTGCGCTACTGATTCGCCAATTTGTTCATGGCTTTCCAGCCGTTCAGCATTAAACTTATATTTAGCTTGTTTATAGAAACACATACGTTTCTGCAAAGCTGTATTTATGACATCCATCAATTCTCCATCTGTTTTATCAGCCAACAACGGCCGCTTTGCCTTAGCTATTTTCAGACGGCGGAATAATACTTCAGGACAAACATCCAGAAAGACAGTATCACCTGCACGATTCATATAATCCATATTATCGAAAAAGCACGGTGTACCCCCTCCGGCTGCAATCACAACATTTTCAAACTCTCCAGCTTCATGCAGCATATTCCTTTCCACCTCACGGAAACCACTTTCCCCCCGCTCGGCAAACAAGTCCTGCACTGTCTTATGAAAACGTTCCTCGATATACCAGTCCAGATCAATAAACTGGAGTTGCATGGCCCGGGCAAACGCTTTTCCCAATGTCGTCTTACCCGATCCCATATAACCAATCAAAAAGATTCTCTTCATTATTTCTTTTTTACACCGCCACGCACTTTGCGAACCTCAGCTTTTTCCTTCTGCAATTCAATTACCTTGAAACAAGCATCCAGTGTCAAGTCGGCCGCTTCTACATTCTCAGGAATCTTATAATTCTTTTTCTGATATGCAATATACGGTCCATAACGTCCATTCAAAATCTGCATATCCGGATCGGCATCAAAAGTCTTGATAACTTTCTTGGCAGCTGCATCCTGTTTCTCACGAATCAACTTCTCTGCATCATCCAGTGTAACAGCCATCGGATCCATATTCTTAGGAATGGAAACGAATGTATTATTATAACGTATATACGGTCCGAAGCGTCCTGTACCAACGGTAACAACAGCTCCTTCCAACTCACCCAGTGTACGAGGAAGTTTAAACAAATCGAGAGCTTCCTCCAATGTTATAGTTTCCAGTGAATATTCTTTCTTCAACTGAGCAAAACGAGGCTTCTCCTCATCATCGGCAGTACCAATCTGAACAACCGGTCCATAACGTCCGATTTTCACCGAAACAGGTTTTCCGCTTACCGGGTCTACCCCCAGCATACGTTCACCCACCTTATGTTCCGACTTGGCAGCCATTGTATCTTCTACCAACGGGTGGAAACCATCATAGAAATGTTCCATCACATCCGTCCATTTCTTATCTCCTTCCGCAATCTCATCGAATTCCTTTTCCACGCTTGCCGTGAAATTATAATCCATAATTTGCGGGAAATATTCTTTCAGGAAGTCATTGACAACAATACCCACATCCGTAGGAATCAGCTTAGCCTTTTCGCTTCCCGTTATTTCAGTCTTGGTACTTTCTGTAATTTTATCATCCTTCAGCCGCAAAATTTCATAGCTGCGTTCCACTCCTTCACGATTACCCTTCTCAACATAACCTCGCTGCTGAATAGTAGAAATAGTAGGAGCATAGGTAGAAGGACGACCGATACCAAGTTCCTCCAATTTACGCACCAAACTGGCTTCCGTATAGCGCGGAGGAGCCTGTGTAAAACGTTCCATGGCGATAATCTCCTTGCAATCGAGTGACTGTCCTACCTCCAAAGCCGGAAGCAGACGACTTTCATCCTCCTGTTCCATATCTTCATCGAACGACTCCTTATATACACGCAAGAAACCGTCGAAAATCACAACTTCTCCCACGGCTATAAACTTATCTTCATGTCCGCTTATCGCAATGGTGGCAGTCGTCTTTTCAAGTTCAGCATCAGCCATCTGTGAAGCCAATGTACGTTTCCATATCAAATCATACAAACGCTTTTCCTGAGAAGTTCCTTCTATTGTTTCGTTCGACATATACGTAGGACGAATAGCCTCGTGAGCTTCCTGCGCCCCCTTGGTTTTAGTCGTAAAATGGCGTGTATGTACATACTTTTCCCCCATCAGTGAAAGAATTGTATCATGGCTCGTGCTTAAAGCCAGATCCGATAAATTCACAGAGTCAGTACGCATATAAGTAATCTGTCCGTTTTCGTACAACCGCTGTGCCAACATCATAGTTTGTGCTACCGTATAGCCCAACTTACGTGCAGCCTCTTGCTGCAAGGTAGAAGTGGTAAACGGAGCAGCAGGCGATTTCTTTATCGGACGAGTAGTAATATCTTCTATTTTAAATCCGGCATTTTTACAACTCTCCAAAAAAACCTTTGCTTCTTCCTTAGTTTTAAAACGCTTTCCTAAATCAGCCTTAATTTCAGCTCCCTTGTCATCGGTAAAAATAGCGGTAACTTTATAAGAAGCTTCACTTACAAACGCATGTACATCACGCTCACGTTCCACAATCAGACGTACAGCGACCGACTGTACACGTCCAGCCGACAAAGAAGGCTTGATTTTCTTCCACAATACCGGGGAGAGTTCAAAACCTACAATACGGTCAAGGACACGACGAGCCTGTTGTGCATTAACCAAATCAACATTAATGTCACGCGGATGCTCAATGGCTTTCAGAATAGCAGTCTTGGTAATTTCATGGAACACGATACGCTTTGTCTTTGCCGGATCCAGTTCCAGCACCTCAAACAAATGCCATGATATAGCTTCTCCCTCACGGTCCTCATCGGATGCGAGCCATACCATATCGGCTTTCTTCGCTTCCTTCTTCAATTCCGTAACCAGTTTCTTTTTATCTTCCGGCACTTCGTATATCGGAGCGAAGTGGTTCTTTATATCGATGCTGAACGCCTTCTGTTTCAAATCGCGAATATGTCCGTAACTTGAAAGTACTTTATATCCCTCTCCCAAGAACTTTTCAATGGTTTTTGCCTTAGCAGGGGACTCAACTATTACCAGATTATTTTGCATAACTTCTGTAATCCATTTAGTGATTTTGGGACAAATGTATGAAAAAACCTGAAGTACACCATATAATAAGGTGTGTTTTTCTAAAATTCTTCCTTTTTTAGATCATGAGGCCCATTAAATACGAAAAGGAGAATACATTTTACTCCAAACAATTTTTACAGCCTATCATAAAAAAAGCCTGTAACGGAAATAGGTCCGCTACAGGCTTTGCTCTGAGTATACTGTTATCAGAACCGGAAACTTATACCAGCCAAAGCATTAAATCCTTGAGAAAGATAACCTGACTGAGTAATATAATCGCGATTCAATACATTATCGAAACGGGCAAAAACATTCAGACAATTGAAAAATTCATAACCTGCCGAAAGTGACAGATTATTCATTGCATCAGCTCTCTCCAAATTACTTACTTTGACACGGCCCTCATAACGATAATCTGCCGAGATCCAAAATTCATTATACACTTTCGCACGTGCCGAAGCTTCCAGTACAAACTGAGGCTTCAGATAGAGAAGCGCCTCCGCCTCATCTTTTACATTCCAGCCATAATAAGTTCCGTTGACTGAAAAGTCGAAAATATCCTTATAGCCATAAGCTACTTTCGCACCTCCATAGCCAACTTTTGCCTTTTCCTGCAACAACAGAGAATAGCAATACGGAAAATGTTCCTCCAGAGCTCCTGGAATCAGAAAGATTTCATCCTTTGTAACACGATACCCTCCAAACAGTTGGAAGCCAAGTCCCGGTATTGGAGAAGCCTTGAATCCCGCCTGAATATCAGCCGGAGTATACGATGTGCGCATCTGGCTAATTTGTCCCCAATAAGGAGAAATCTCATTCAGTTGACGAAAATCGTTCAACTGAGTACCTCCCGTAGCATGCAAATACATCACATATGTATCAGAAAAAGTATAATCAACCTTTACATCCGGAGCAGCCTTTATGCCACTGCCATTAGCCGACTGCCAGTCGACATGCGCTCCCACGCGCAAGCGTACATCATCACTTTCCAACGTATAATAAGGATTCAGCTTCAGCAATGTATAGTCAGTTTGTTCCACATCGTGAATCAAATTATCCATACCCAATGCTATACCTACCCGCTGCTCCTCGTTCAAAGCTCCGGCAATAAATCCAACCGTATGGAATATATTTTCCGATCCATGTCGCATATAAGGAATATCATACTTACGGCTAAAGCTACGCAAGCCTGTCTGTATAGAAAACTCTACAGGAAGCTGGCCCTCTACAGAAGACACCCCTACATATCCTTCACCTAATGTATAATGCTGTCGGGTAGTTTCATACATATTCTGAATTTCTTTTGCTTTCCCCGGCATATAGTTGAATACCTGTGAAGTAAAAGCCCCTCCCAATGTAAGTGAAACCTTCTGGAAATCATGTTTGTAATCCAGTGCTACATCCGTACGGTAAAAGCGAGATTTCCAATCCCCCTCCTCGGGTAGTAAAGAAGAAATACTACCATACATACCATATAAGGAACCCATGAACTGCAAACGGTCACGACGGGAAATACCCCACAAATACGATGCTTTCAGGTCGGCATTGTTCCGGCTACCATAAGCTCCTCTGATATATCCTCGAGGAGCATCCGGCTGTTTCTGTTCACTGGTAATCGGAGCCATCGGCGAAAAATTCCATGTTGTGAGCGGACGCACCGAAGTTGCATAGTCAATATGCTGTTTTGCCACAGCAGGCTCCTCCACTTTTGGCAACACATTTACCTTAAAGGCATCCATCACTTCGGGATTATATTGATTCTCCACCACTACGGTACGGTTCAATGTAGAATCTTTTGCCTGCTCCTGTGCATAACCTTTTACTACAGGCAGCAGTGCAACTCCCATTATAATAGCAGATATATGTTTCATTGTTTACTTCCCTTATTTAGTTTAGCCAATCGAGTTTCTATCATGCCAGCAATGTCATCGTCTGCCTGATAGTTCTGCTGTAACGACAGCAGGTATTGTCTGGCATCCAAGTCACGTCCAAGTTTCATGTATACGTCCGACAACAACACGAAACTTCTTGCCAGCCAATAAGCATGCGGCGTACTGACTTCAATATAATCGAGTACTTCCTTTTCAGCCTTATCAGTCTGTCCGGCATTGAAATATAGCTGTGCAAGCAAATATTTAGCCTCCGCTCCATAGACATTACGAGTATCCTTCGACAAGAAGCTCAGGTCACTCATCGCTTCTTTCGACTGTCCTTCGGCAAGCAAAGCCTTTGCCCGATAATAATAAGCTTCATTTTTCAGTTCCGGAGTCAGCTTACTTTCAGCAATCAAGCCCGAAGCCATAGCCACAATTTCCTGATAATCCTTTATCATCCAGGCACTGCGCATTGCCCCCGTACGAGCCTGTACACGTTCTTCCTGCGAAACAGCCCGGTCTGCCATACGCTTATAAAGTCCTAAAGCCTTTTCATACTCTTTTCCTTTGTAAGCCATATCGGCACATATAGCCATTGCTTCGCCCGAGAATTTATTGTCAGGATATGCAACCACTTTATCCAAATGCGAAGCTGCACCTGTATAATTTTTCTCATTATAATCTATCAATCCTAAATAATAATGTGAATTTACGCTGAATGCTCCCTGCGGGAACGATTGCAGGTAACGAACAAAACTGGCCTTGGCCTCAGCAATATTGCCACGCATGTATACACGTTCGGCAGCCACATAGGTCAATGAATCACGTTCATTCACATCGAAATTAGCTCCACCCGGAATAGTAGAGGCAAATGCCATATAATCATCTACTCTGTTCAGGTCGATGTAGATTGACTTCAAGTCACGCTGGGCCAAACGAGCTTCTTCACTACCTGGATAAGTAGAGATTACTTTCTTATAAGCAGCTATCGCCTCATTATATTTATCATCCTGATAATACAACAAACCGATTTCATTGGCTGCGCGACGCGACAGCGGACTTTCCGGATAGCGCTGTACCAACAAAGAATAACGTTTAATAGCATTGGCATTATCTTCCATCTGTACAAAAGCACGTCCCTGTTCATAGAGTGCATCATCTATGTATTGAGATTCAGGGAATCCGGCAATCAGACGGTTCAGCAAATCAATCTTCTTTCCATATTCGCGCTGTAAGCCCTTAATGATACTTTGCTGGAACAGCGAATAGTCCGACAACGACATGGAATAACCGGATGCCTGAACATACTGCACATCGGCCGCATCAAACCGTCGTGCATAGAAATTGCAGTCACCCATTCGGTTATAGACATCAGCCACAACATCATTTTCCAGACGGATACCCGACTCGGCACAGCGTGTAAACCAAGTCAATGCCTTGTCATACTGCTTTTGCTTGAATGCGGTATAACCTAAGTTATACAAAGCCAATCCATACTCCGTACTACGCCGGTCGGGAGCAAATTCCAAGAATTGACGATAGTCGGATGCCGCAGCATTATATTGCTCCAAACGATATTTCGATTCACCTCTCCAATAATAAGCATCTGCCTGAGTCTGCTGATTATAGCGTCCTAATTGAAGGGACTGGGAAAAATAGTCAATGGCATTTTCAAAAGCAGCCTGTGCAAAAGCTTGTGTTCCCAGACGGAACAATAATTTCTGCTTAGCTTCCAAAATACGATTTCCCGGATGACTGATCTTAGCTATCGAATTCAGTGCAGCCGTATAACTGCGTGTATTCATATAAACCTCAATCAAGTAGTCGTTGACCTTTTCTGTATATGCCGAATTAGGAAACTCATTCAAGAAACGTTCGAACACAGTGACCGACTCGGCAAAAGGAGAATAAGACGTTTCGTGTATGCACAGAGCATAATTATAAAAAGCCTGTTCCTTAATACCCCGATCGTAGTTCATGGCCGAAGCCTGCTCGAAAGCCATACGTGCACGGTTTCTCTCCTTCAACTGCAAATAAGCGAGTCCCATATGTAAATACGCATTCTGGCTCAATGCATCTTGCCGTGTAGTAGCCTCCCCCAGCATAGCAGCAGCTTCCGAATACACTCCGGTATTAAAATAACTCATACCCAGCTTATACAATGCATTACGATCTGCACTGGTTTCGGTTTCATTACGATAAGCCGACAGGTAACTGATAGCGCCAGCATATTGTTTCAATCCGTAACATGCCTCGCCGCAAATACGTTTCATCTCCACCGCCTTCTCCTGACGAGGATATGCTTCCAGATAAGTAGAAGCAATCTGCCGTGCTTGCTGATAATTACCCCCAATCAAATAAATGTCGGCAATATAATAAGGTGCCAGTGCTGCATACTTTGGAGTAGCCCCTGCTTCACGAAATCCCTGCAAAGCCTTATTGTACTGTTTCTGTACATAGTCGATATATGCAAGATAATAAACAGCATCTATGCGATATTCGCTACTGACTTCTTTCAGAATATTAAGCCATACAGAAGCCTCGTCCAAGTTTCCCATTTTCAAGTAAGCCGTTCCCATACGCAAAGTACAGGCATCACGCTCCTCGTCAGCAAGCAAGTCGAACAGACAAGCCTTAAATGTAGCAATCGCTTCCGGATATTTTCCCTGAAAGAAATAAGCTGAAGCAATGAGCGACTGTACCCGGTTCGTATAACGCGAATCAGGATATTGCTCCAGATAACGCTCCAACTGCTGAATACAGTCGGGAGATTTCAGCTCATACGACGTACATGCAAGCATATAAGCGGCCTCATCGGCCAGTGAAGCTTGCGGTTTCTGTTGTACATAGCGAGACAACGTTTGCCACGCCGCCGCATAGTCACGACGAAGAAATAACTCCTTGCCGTCGTCAAACAGGCGGCGAGAGTCTATCAGTGGCTCAACCTGCTGTGCCATCGCCATGAACGGCAACACACACATGGCTCCTGCCACCCATACATGTTTCTTGTTCTTCATATCTATATCTTGATAGAATATTATTGTTCTTATTTATTTTTATGCTCTTTCAGGAAACGAGCAACGCCCTTACGTACGGAATCAAGTCCGAATTCTTCCGGATTTATCTGATCCAAAGGCATCCAGAACGAGTCGGCCACATCATCCATTGCCATCAACCGGCTGTCGTCTGCTACCCGGCAAAGGAAAAACAAATCGAGGGTATGTACTAAAAATCCCGAATACAAATAAGTATTGGGAAGAGAAAACAGGTAAGTAGCCTGTACCACTTGTAGTCCGGTTTCCTCACGTACTTCACGAGCAACTCCTTCCTCTCCGGTTTCTGCCATGTCAATAAAACCACCTGAAAGGTCGAGTGTTCCCTTTGCAGGATCCTTGCCTCGACGGCAGACCAAAAGTTCATTTTTACCATTCAAAATAAAAGCTACTGTAGCAGCACTCGAATTAAAATAATAAGTAAAGCCGCAGTCAGCACACTTTTTTGCTTTCTCGTTCCGTATTTCGAAATGAGAAGATCCGCACTTGGGACAATATTTAAACAAATCCAGCGGGTGCATGTTTTAAAAGATTTATAAAATTTAACTCCACAAAGATAGAAGAAATGAGAACATGACGGGGAAAGTTAACACAAAAAAACACGACTACAAGGCTCATTTCGAGAAGGATTTCCAAACATTGCCCCAAAGAAGAACGTCCGTCCGGAAAAACTATCTATCTTTGCCCTGCCAATTACGATATAAAAATAGAGCAGGATATGTTAGAACGAGATTACATTATGCGATTAATCAGACAGTTTTTCGAAGCATTGGAAAAACTGAAAGAAGAGAAAGCCACCAAGCCGGTAGAAACATTACGGATAGATATCCACAGTATGTATCGTGCCTATTTCCGTCAACCTGAAAGTTTCTTCTACGAACAAGATGCTGAATACATACTTTCTTATCTACAAACAGAATTTCCGGAGAAAGAATTCCTGCATCGCATAGAAATGCTTTCCGACTTGCTATGTTACGACGCCTCTATCCAGCAGTCGCCTCAAGAAAGAAAAATCTTATACCAGAAAGCATTGTTTCTGATGAACTATCTGGATTCACACAGTGATACATTTTCCTTCGAAAGAAGACGAAAAATAGCAGAAATCGAAGAACTTATATACCAATAGCTACTATTTTTTGTTCTTTTTAGTAAAAAAATTATGTTTTTCGTCGGTTTCTATAAGACTTATAAAAAAGTTTTTCTATATTTGCTTACAAAATGATAATATAGATTGCTTATTATGGAAAAAATTGATAACCTAGACAAACAGATTCTGGAAATTATTTCTCAGAATGCTCGTATTCCGTTTAAAGACGTTGCCGCCGATTGCGGAGTTTCGCGCGCAGCCATCCACCAACGTGTACAGCGACTGATAGACTTAGGGGTCATTATAGGCTCAGGCTACCATGTAAATCCCAAGAGCTTAGGATACAGCACTTGCACCTATGTGGGAATTAAACTGGAAAAAGGTTCTATGTACAAAAGTGTAGTAGCAGAGCTGGAAAAGATTCCTGAAATCGTAGAATGCCACTTTACAACAGGACCGTACACAATGTTGACTAAACTATATTCTACAGACAACGAGCACCTGATGGAATTACTGAACTCAAAAATACAGGAAATACCGGGTGTAACTGCAACGGAAACATTGATTTCACTGGAGCAGAGTATCAAAAAAGAAATTCCTATCCGCAAATAATTAAGAGATGGAATGGCTTTCAACTCTCCACTTTGAAGGAATCGTGATAGGTATATGCACATTCCTGATTATAGGATTATTTCATCCGGTTGTGGTTAAAGCCGAATATTATTGGGGAACGCGTTGCTGGTGGTGGTTTCTGCTACTGGGCATTGCGGGAATCATTGGTTCACTACTCGTCAGCGACCTGTTGATTTCTACTCTATTGGGCGTATTCTCCTTTTCTTCTTTTTGGACAATTAAAGAAGTATTCGAACAACGTGAGCGGGTTCTGAAAGGATGGTTCCCAATGAATCCTAAGCGCAAACACGAATACGAATCTTGACGGGAGAGCAATCCCTCAACGATAGCAGTCCCTTCACACCGCTTCCATCGGCCTGACCTGATATTTTAATCAGTCAAGACCGGTGGAAGCGGTGTTTTCTATAAACTTTCAGGGATTATACTCCTGCAATGGAAACTCTCCTCTCAAGGCTCCCAGCGCATTCATGGCAAGTGCTCCCATTTCATCCTCTCCCGGAATGACAACAATACGCGCGATACCTTCCAGCCACTCGCGCAGCAAGGACACACAATACTTATTATTGGCAATTCCCCCCGTCAGAATGACGGCATCTGTCTGCCCGTGTAAAGCGACATGCATGGCTCCTACCTGCTTGGCAACCGTATAAATCATGGCTTCCAGCACCAGTTTATGTTTCTTATCGCCTGCGTGTGCCCACCGGACAATAGTTGGAACATCCGTTGTACCTAAATGGGCCAGTAAACCTCCCCTGCCATTCAGCATCTTACGTATCTCCTGATAAGTATATTTTCCGCTGAAGCACAAATCGACGAGCTGCCGTGCCGGAATAGTACCCGCACGTTCCGGACTGAACGGTCCCTCACCGTTCAATGCATTGTTCACGTCGATAACCTTACCATGATGATGCGCACTGACCGAAATGCCTCCACCCAAATGAACGACAATCAGGTCGAGTTCTTCATATTTCCGGCCTATCCGTGCCGCATAATTACGGGAAACTGCCCTGCTGTTCAGCGCATGGAAGATAGAGATACGAGGAATCTCCGGAATACCGGTCAGACGTGCCACGTCACAAAGCTCGTCGGTGACAACCGGATCGGCAATGAAAGCCGGACATCCAGCCGAAGCAGCCAGTTCGTCGGCTATCAAGGCAGCCAGGTTCGACGCATGTTCCATATCCGCATGCCACAAATCATGCTTGATGCGTTCATTGATCCGATATACTCCTCCCGGTGTAGGTTTGAGCAGCCCGCCACGTGCAATGATGGCATCGAAGCATAAGGGAATTCCCGCCTTCTGTAAAGCCTCCGTCACATGCCGGCGACGATATTCATACTGTTCATTGATATGATGAAACTCCGACAAATCTTTAGCAGAGTGAAACACACTTTCTCTCCACACCTGCTTGTCATCTTCGTACACGGCCAGCTTGGTAGAGGTTGAGCCGGGATTTATAACAAGTATTTTCATATAAGGTCAATATTAATCGTTTTGAGAACCAGCCAGACACGCCAGTGCAAGGCTATAAAACTTAGAGTTTCCCGAATCGCTGCGCGAAGGAACGACCACCGGGGCAACGGTACCTGTAAGCATGCCGGCCATGTTCGCATCACCAAACAGCGAAAGGGTTTTATAAAATGTATTGCCAGATTCAATATTCGGGAAAATCATGATATCCGCATTTCCGATAACCGGCGAACTCAGTCCCTTTATCTCCCCGCTATGGCGGTCGCAGGCTGTCTTGGCATCCATGGGGCCGTCGATGAAAGCAGTACCAAATTTCCCAAGTCTGGCCTCTTCTTTCAGTTGTACATAATCCAGCGTATGAGGAAACTTTTCGTTTACTTTTTCCGAACAATGTATCAGCGCCACCCGAGGCTCTTCGTTGCCCAACTTACGGCACAAGGCGATATCATTGGCTATCATCGCCCGAAACTGCGCCAAACCGGGACGAGGAATGACGGCAGCATCCGAAAACAACAGCAGTTTATGATAAAGAGGTATCTGTGCTATAGCTACATGACTTAAAATACCTCCTGGAGGCAACAGACCTTTTTCTTTTTTCAGCACAGCACGCAGCAGGTTGTCGGTATTAATAAGCCCCTTCATCAGGATGTCGGCCTCACCGGTTCGCACCAGTTCCACAGCAAGAGCAGCCGCTTCATCGGGGGTGGAAGTAATATATATACGGACAAAATCGGGAGAAGCTGCATGCAGGCTATGTGCCACTTCAGCATGCGCCTCATCGGTGACCAGAAGATATTCTGCTATTTCTTCACGCAGACTACGAATGATAACGTATTCCGTATGGGGGTCATTGGGACATACTACTGCAACTCGCCGGCGGATGCCAAGCGAACGCAAATTATTCACCAACTGGGTAAGGGTTCGAATCAATTCCATACCATTAGATTTTTAGCAAATATGAAAAATAAATCTGAATTTATCTCTATATTTGTTCGGTTTCTACGAAATATTAACTTATGAAAACGTTTCAAACATTTGACATCGAAGCGGACTACAAGGTACTCCACAGCCGATTTCCAAATCATAAAGATGCACCGGTCATCGGAATTACCGGTAATTTCAGTGACGGAAACTTAACGCTTGCCCCTGGATATTATACTTCCATTCTGAAAGCAGGAGGTGTTCCGTTCATCATTCCTCCTTTCGAAAATACTGACATTCTGATAAGCTTACTCGACAGTCTCGACGGACTTCTTCTGACAGGAGGAGGAGATATAAATCCGCTGTTCTTGCACGAAGAGCCGGTAAAAGAATTACACAGTATAAACCCTTACCGCGACCGTCAGGAACTACTTCTTACCCGACTCGCAGCCAACCGCCAGATTCCGATATTAGGTATTTGCCGGGGTATGCAGATCATGAACGTAGCACTTGGGGGAAGCATCTATCAGGATATTCACGTACAAATGGAAGGTACGCGCATCAAGCACAGTCAGGATATGGACCGTGCCTTCGCATCCCACACCATACAGATAGAAGACGACAGCCTGCTGGCACGAATCATGAAGACAACCTCTCTGCCAGTCAACTCGTTCCACCATCAGGCAGTAAACGAAGCGGCTCCGGGATTCCGTATTTCGGCCCGCGCCACCGACAACGTGGCAGAGGCAATAGAAAGTACAGAATATAAGTCGATGCTGGGTGTACAATGGCATCCCGAATGCTTTATCCTGAACGATGATGAATATATGATGCCGCTCTTCGAATGGCTGTTGCAGGAGGCTACTTCTTTCCGCCAGGCAAAACGGATGCACCACCGCATACTTACACTGGACACGCACTGCGACACACCGATGTTTTTCGGGCAAAACATCAACTTTGCCACACGCGACCCTAAGATAAAGGTCGACTTACACAAGATGACCGAAGGACGTCAGGACGCAACCATCATGGTGGCTTATCTGGCACAAAAGGAACGTACCGACGAAGCCTTACTGGCTGCGACAGCCAAAGCCGACCAATTGCTGAATGAAATAGAGCGTATGGTTGCCATGAACTGCACGGCGGTAGATATTGCTTACACACCCGCCGACCTCTATCGCTTGAAACGGGAAGGTAAAAAAGCTATCATGCTGGGAATAGAAAACGGATATGCCATCGGAAAAGATTTGACGAATGTAGAACGTTTCCGCAAGCGTGGAGTGGTTTATATGACACTTTGCCACAACGGTAACAACGATATCTGCGGATCGGCACGATACAATGATGAAAAGATCGGTGTCACACCTTTCGGCGAACAGGTTATCCGTGAGATGAACCGTACAGGTATGATGGTCGACTTGTCGCATGCAGGCGAACAGACCTTCTACGATACGCTGGAGATAAGCAGCCAGCCGGTTGTCTGCTCCCATTCTTCCTGCCGCGCACTGTGCGACCATCCGCGCAACCTGACCGACGACCAACTGAAAGCCATCGCCCGCAAGGGAGGAGTCGTACAGGTTTGTCTGTACGGCGGTTTTCTTCGCTCGGACGCACCGGCAACTATCTGCGATTCCATCGAGCACCTGCATCACATGGTCAACATCATGGGAATAGAACATGTGGGTATCGGAACCGATTTCGACGGCGACGGAGGTATCATCGGCTGCAACGATTCTTCGGAACTGATCAATCTGACACGCCGGTTACTTTATGAACGCTACAGCGAAGCCGACCTCCGCCTGATATGGGGAGGAAATTTCCTGAGAGTAATGGAAGAGGTACAAAAATAGCTACATCTTACGTTTATAGAGATGTCCCGACGTTTTCGGATACTCCAAACTTTCTTTCCGAAAAAACGTCGGGACATTTTTTTATTTTTTGTACAAAAACTTCGAAAATTTGTACAAATTTTAGTTCTCTTCCAGCGAAGAAAAATCCCCATCCTCCCGAAAAAAAAATTCATCATACGGTACATTTTTTCATCAACTTGCGTTAGTAAAGAGAAAAAGCAATAAGCTATCTATGGAAACGATGAAAAACATCTTTTTTACTACCTGCCTGTTTCTGCTTTGTGCCTGTGGAGAATACCAGTTGGAACAAGAAGAAAACGGAACAACCGGAGAAACCGAAAGCGAAGTTACGTACACCTTGCAATTGAATATCGGCAGTCAAGACAACGCTAAAATAAATTATCCGCTGTCGCTCTATATGTTCGACGACAAAAACAACTGCATTTCGCAGGAAAGCATCTCCGAAGAAACCAGTGAATACAGCGCGTCGATGCCGAAAGGGAAATACACACTTGTATTATTGTCGGGACTGACGGACGACAACTATTCCTATCCCCTCGAAATCATTCCCGACAGTTACATCACGCTGAACAATAATAACCGGTCGGATAAACCGTTACAAATGGGAAAGGCCAGTATCAATCTGACTCAATCTACCCGAATTTCTGTAACTTTGTCGTATGTGGTAGCTTCGCTTACGTTTACACTTTACGGAATCCCCGACAATGCCGTCACGACAGAGGTCAATGTATCTCCGGTCAGTTCAGGCATCTCATTCAATGGAGATAACAAGAACGACAAACGCCAATGTACCGTTTCATGCCGGAAAGAAGGCAACCGCTGGATAAGCGATGCGGTATATATCTTCCCGAACGAGAGTTCACAGACGCACCTCTCGATAAACATAGAGCTGCCCGACAGCAATGAAACTTACGGCTATACGTATCAAGCCAATCTGAAAGCAGGATATCCCTATCATTTTACCGGATATTATAAAGGAGGCGTATCGCTCGACGGAGAATTTCAGGCTGAAGGCTGGCAACCGGAAGTAGATTGTGAATTCGGATTTGATGAAATTCTTCCCGACGAAGGCGGAGATGATCATACAGACGGTGGAACAGGAGGCAACGGTTCGGGCAATACCGACGCTACGGAAACACCAGATGATACAGAAGAAACCGATACATTCATCGTCCCAGAGCTACCAGATGCCGATACGATATGGGGGTATTTTTATGTCTGGCAGGTCACATCACTGTCGGCTACCGAAAGCAAGGCTATCCTTATTGCACCCGACCAATGGTATACACTGGCAGCAGATGCTCCCGGACTGCTGGAGGCCTATGAAAAAGACGATATCAGTGGATGGAGAATGTTTACAACAGAGGAGGCGACAGCTTTCCGAACTCAATTTCAGGGGACGGTAAATGAACTGAATAAATTCATCTCCGAATACGGATTCGACTGGTTTAAATATACCGACGGAGCGCGTTACCTCTGCAACAACGGACAATCGACTTTCAGTCTGGCAAACAACCGCATTCTCGATGCCGGGAAGACTGTCGATTATTACTTGCGTCCTATAAAAACCGTACGGTTCAAATTAAAATAAGGCAACCTTTTCTTATATAAAAAAGGTGCAGAGTAAAACAAGGCATTCCTGCCCCTGCTCTCTCTGCACCAACTTGCTATCTACTAAATAATATGTTGCTTTTCCAATTCTTCCGCTACGTTTTCCAGCTCGGCATACCATGCTTCGCCAAATTTACGTATCAAAGGCTCCTTCAAGAACTTGTAAACGGGGACATTCTCTTTCTTGCCTAACAAAACGGCTGCCTTACAAACATCCCACCGATGGTAGTTTACTGCCTTATAAGGCCCGTAGTCGCCTACACGTATAGGATATAAATGGCACGATATCGGCTTATAGAAATTACAACGTCCTTCCCGGTAGGCTTTTTCGATTGCGCAGTAACAATATCCCTTTTCATCGTAACACGTAAATACGCAGTCCTTTCCGTTTACGATAGAAGTAACCAGATCACCATCCGAATCGGTATAAACCACTCCTTGTTTATCGATAATCTCACGCGCCTCGGGTGAGAGATCGTCCCATACTACGGGTAATACCTCTTCCAGTTTCTCTACTTCTTCCAATTCTACCGGTGCACCTGCATCACCTTCTATGCAACATTCCCCTTTACAGGCATCGAGGTTACACAGAAATTTCTCGCGGAAAACATCCAGGCTGACTATCACATCGTCTATCTGTACCATTTCGTTATAGTATACCTTTTTATATTATACCGCAAAAATACAAAAAAGTATGGCACAGCAGCCACACAATATACCTAAAAGTAGGTATTACCTGCATAATAAGAGCGTAGTACTTTGTGCTGTAATAGAAAGTGAAGGAATGCAAACTTGCCATTTCCCCGATTTTATATCGGACTCACATTGTTTGTCACTTTAGGTTTTGATTGCTTCCTATGACCGGCTATTACCTATCAGATACTCATAGACATCGTTTGCCTCTTTTTCTTTCAAACTTCTTACCACAAAGGAAGTTCCATTAGTAGAAACAATCAAATTCACACGATGAAAGAAAGGAGTAAACAGAGTTTGTCTTAGGCAGACCACTTCCACATTGGCGTATTTAATGTAGTTCCTGACATCGGCCAACTTACCGTTATGTATTTCAACATAATCATCTTTCAATGTGATACTACTCCGGCGAGCTGCCCAAACTCCCTTTACCAAAGATATAAGCATATACGCAACAGGTATTGCCAGCCACGGATATAATTTGCAATAACATAGTACGGCACAAACAATCAGTGCAACAGGAATATCAAACCGCACGGTATAACCAATCATTCCTTTCCCTGATTTCGCCGACAGAATCGTTTGCGAAGAAGCATAATCCTTACCCAGCCACCAGTTCAGGAAATGCCCGGAGAAATTCGAGCCGTATATCTTTACATCGCTCTCATCCTTTTTTTCAGTAGCATTGAATGCCTGTTTCAACATGACAGTACAGCATCCCAGATATTTCTCTATAATATTTTGTTTTACATAAACCGTGCACACCTTATCGTACGAAAAGCGACTGCTGAACCGTGTAAACAAGCCACTCTCGAAAAAGAGCTGGGCCTTATCCATATGTATCTCCATGTTATAATACCGCATAAATACTTTCACGATCCATAATACCATTACAATAACATACAATATAAGAAGAAGCATAACAAACACCGTGACCGAGAGGGAAGTATAATCGGCATGTTCACTGACATAATCGATGAAGAGATTCAAGATTCTATCGCTTGCCGAGAGTATTTTATCGTAGAAAGTAAACAGAATACCCAACAGCACAACCATTCCCTTAAAATGGTTCTGACAAAAGGCTCCTTTTATCAGATTCAGATTACTCAGTTTCAGAATACATTTATCATTGACAGACTTCGATTCCTTGGTCATCACATTCTCTTCTACCGATTGCTTATCTTCCTCCGGCACCTGTTCCTGTTGCTCAATCTTTTCGAGCAACATATTCCAGTCTTTATAATCCAGAATCAGTTCTACTTCCGCTGTTTTCGAAGCAAGCGTATCGAATGAAACTCCTTTCATATCAAACAACCGATACATAAAGCCCCGTCGGGTTCTCAACGACTGTACCTTATGCAAGGGTATGGTTGTTTCATTTTTAAATAATCCATAGATAAAAATCAGATTTCCGTTCTTAATATAATATTTCTTGTAATAATAACTGATAAAAGCCACGACTGTTGCAAGCAGCAGATACCCAACAGATACATACAACAGTGCTTCCATTGTTTCCATGAAGGAACGATGTTTTTCAGGATCGAACACATAAAGAAGCATCAGAATAAGAAACAGACTGATATAACGGCGCAACTCCTTTACAAAAAATATGGCATAGGCGCTCTTGCTCATTCTGCGTGGCGCAGAGAAATCACCGGATCTTTCCATGTTGTATGTACTCCATTATAATTGTTTTCATTTCGTTTGCTCTTGCTTCTGTCAGTCCCGGAATAACCGTTTCTGCCTTAAACTGTGCGCCGTTTACGATAGCAATCGAATACAAACCGAATAGCTTACTGACAGGATTCTGCCGTATACTCACTTGTTGTACCTTACCCAAAGGAATCGTTACGACAGAAGGGAAAAAGAGTCCGGACCGGTAGGTGATGTCATGCTCACGAAAAGCAAATCCTTTATAGGCATACGCTTTAGGAAGAAGCATCAAATTGATAACAGCAGTACAAAGCAACAGACATTCCACACCCCCAACAATGAAAATGCGATAAGGAAGTTCTTCCGCAAAAAGGAAGAACAGGGAAAAAAGCATAAGGCATATATAAGTCAATACAGTTCCTACAACCTGTACTCTAATGTATTTCTTTTCCAAAGGTTCGTATGTGAGATTTTCCACTCTATGGATATGCTCAAAATCCAATTGCCGGTTCGTCATAAGTATATTTCATAAGTTCGATTCAAGATGAGTCAACCGACTGCCAACTACAGCTGTCAAGGTAGCCAATTAATAACACCAGACATAACAAGTAAAAGGACAGTCATTACCCTCAGAGCCTAAAATTACAGAATTTTATCATATAACAAAAAATTATTGCAAGGAGTTTACCGATACACAGAGAAGCAATAATACGAAGAAATGTCCGAGAGTCCGATTCGGAGAAAACGGGAAGCAAGCTGTTTCAATCAAAAAAGGGGAATAGCCTGTCGGGCTATTCCCCTTTTGATATAAAGAATATAAAGGAACTTATCAATTACTTAATCAAGTCTTTACCAGTCATTTCAGCAGGCTGAGCCATACCCATGATGTGCAAGATAGAAGGAGCAACATCGGCCAATACACCGTTTTCCACCTTTGCGTTCTTGTTTGCTGTTACATAAACAAACGGAACCGGATTCAAAGAGTGAGCTGTATTCGGAGTACCGTCCTCATTCAATGCATGATCTGCATTACCATGATCGGCAATGATGATGACTTCATAGTCATTAGCCTTGGCAGCTTCTACAGTATCTCTTACACAGTCGTCGATAGCCTTCACAGCTTTTTCGATAGCTTCGTAGATTCCAGTATGTCCAACCATATCACCGTTAGCATAATTTACTACGATGAAATCGTATTTCTTGGTATTGATAGCCTCAACCAGTTTATCTTTTACTTCGTAAGCACTCATTTCAGGCTTCAAGTCGTAAGTAGCAACTTTCGGACTCGGAACCAGGATACGATCTTCGTTATCGTACGGAGTTTCGCGACCACCATTGAAGAAGAAAGTAACGTGAGCATATTTTTCAGTTTCAGCGATATGCAACTGAGTCTTTCCGTTGGCAGCCAAGTATTCGCCCAATGTATTCTGTACATTTTCCTTGTCGAACAAGATGTGAACGCCCTTGAATGAAGCATCGTACGGAGTCATACAGTAATACTGCAATCCCGGAATAGTCTTCATGCCTTCTTCCGGCATATCCTGCTGAGTCAGCACGATAGTCAATTCCTTAGCACGGTCGTTACGGTAGTTGAAGAAGATAACTACATCACCTTCCTTGATAGTACCATCGAAGTTAGCGTTTACGATAGGTTTGATAAATTCATCGGTTACACCTTCATCGTAAGATTCCTGCATAGCCTGAACCATATCGGTAGCCTTCTTACCCACACCGTTTACCAGCAAATCGTAAGCTTCTTTTACACGAGCCCAACGTTTGTCACGGTCCATTGCGTAGAAACGTCCGATGATAGAAGCAATCTTACCTTCAGACTGTGCACAGTGAGCAGTAAGCTGTTCGATAAAGCCCTTGCCACTCTTCGGGTCTGTATCACGACCATCCATGAAACAATGAATAAATGTATTTTCCAGTCCGTATTCTTTAGCGATGTCGCACAATTTGAACAGGTGATCCAGTGAAGAGTGTACGCCACCGTTTGAAGTCAATCCCATGAAATGGATATTCTTTCCATGTTCCTTAGCGTATGAGAAAGCAGAAACGATTTCTTTATTCTGCATGATGCTACCGTCGGCACAAGCACGGTTGATCTTCACCAAGTCCTGATAAACGATACGTCCGGCACCGATATTCAGGTGACCTACTTCAGAGTTACCCATCTGACCGTTAGGCAAACCTACGTTTTCGCCGCTGGCCTGCAACTGTGAGTGCGGATATTCTGCCAGCAAACTGTCCCAGTACGGAGTAGGAGTATTAAAGATCACATCATCTTTCTTGTGGTCGCCACATCCCCAACCATCAAGAATCATTAAAAGAGCTTTCTTAGCCATAATATTATTTTGTTTAAAAGTTGATATATCGAGTGCATGCTTTACAACATGCAAAAGTACAAAATATCCCTCGTATTAAGAATAAGTTTTCACTCTTTTTATGTATCGCAGCAACCGGATAATGAACTCTTACAGACAGGACTGCCGGAAAAAACAATCCCCCTTTCTATCTTCACGCAGACTGAAAGGGGGAATAATCAAAATAAAAAACAGGTATTTCTACAATTCTACTTCCTGTGTAAAAATTTCGCCAAACCTATTCTTAACCTCAACCCTTATTTTCTTTGCCTGTTTGGAAGGGCATGCACGGAACAAATGGCGGGTATGATAACCGGTACGCTTACCATTTTCCATATTCAGATAATCCTGATCTTCATCATCGAACTGTTGCATGGCACCTTTCAGCACACCGTCTTCGTACCAGTTTACAGTGTATGCTATATCCCAATCCCAGATATTGGCTACAACATATTGTTTCTGAGTTTCAAATTCCCCCGGTTTGTAAAGACGGAACTGATAATCTGCCGGACGCCCTGTTGCCTTATAGCGCCATTTTACATCATCCCCTTTTACGGTTACTACCAAGTATCCGTTAGGAGCACCGCAACGGTTTACGTCACCTGCCCACCAGGCTCCGCAAGCTGCTCCTATATTATGCTCATATATGGCTGCTGCGGGTAGCGTATTTTCATAGAAATGTGTATGGCCGGAGAATATATGAACCTTATAAGGTCGTAAGATACGGAACAAAGCATTGGCATTGCGTACATTATCTCCACCTTCGACTGTAGTATTCGCCACCGGAGCATGAAGATTCAAAAAGACAGTAGTTCCTTCGGGGACATAACTTAAATCTTTTTTCAACCATTCAAGTTGTTCTTCAGTAAAGCGTTCTGTGTACTTCTTACCACCTTCATAATCGATATCTTTCATAGCAATAACATGCACCTTCCCTACATTGAAAGAGTAGTCCGTAGGACCGAACATTTCATAATAGTTCTTCTCTCCGTATCCTTTCGCAGGTTCTGCCGTACGTTCCATATCGGCATACTGCAAGTTAAAGTCATGGTTTCCCATTACCTGAAACATGGTCAGTCCCAGATTCGAGATGGTAGTCCGATAAGGCTTATATAAATTCATGGCATCCCATACCAAATCCCCCAGTTGCATACCAATCGTTTCGGAAACATTCAGCGAATCAACTGTATGAACCAAATCGGGAACTGTTTCTGTGCGGAAACGTTCCAATTGCTTTTCTGTTTTAGCCTGAGGATCAGATATCGGAATAAAGACAAACTCGTCTGTTTCCTTTTCTCGCTTTTGAAGAATAAAATCGCACTGATTCTCTGTTTTTCCTGCATCCTGATAACGATAGAAGCCATCAGCTATTCCATTCTTTTCAGGAAGTACATAGTCGGCCGGAGTCGAAATATATACCATCGGCTGACGAAGCGGATCGGTATCCAGCAAATACATTCCCAAACTATCGGTTATCGTCATATTCTTTCCATCCGTTACAACGACTCCCTTTATAGGATTGCCCTGCATATCTTTAACTGTTCCTTTTACCACAGCCTGATTTCCGGCGGCCTGTACTGTCATCTGACAAAGCAAAGCAGTCAGGAATAGCCATTGCCTGTACATTTTTCTCATATATATTATATTGGTTTATTTTTTCGGGGCAAAATAACAGAAACAGTTTTAAGAATATGCGACAGAGCCTTTAATATAGAGCGACAATTCTGTTTCAGCTTTATTACATAGCCTTATAAATATGAACAGCCTGTTAATAACTTCGAAGTTATTAACAGGCTGTTCATATTTATGGAGCAAAAGCTACAAAATTCTTTTAAAAATCGAATGAAAGTTGTCCGTCTCCCAGTAAATTAAACGACATCCGGTGATAAGGAGTCGTGCCATAATGAGCGATTGCCTCCCGATGCTTCTTGGTCGGATAGCCCTTATTCTTCTGCCAGTCATACTGAGGATATTCTTCGGCAAGCCGATTCATATAATCATCACGATAAGTTTTGGCCAAAATAGAGGCGGCAGCAATCGACAAATACTTGCCATCTCCTTTTACAACCGTAGTATGCGGAAGATCCTGATACTTGTTGAACCGATTTCCGTCAATCAACAAATGTTGCGGACGTACCTTCAACTGATCTATTGCACGGTGCATAGCCAGAAAAGAAGCATTCAGAATATTTATTTTGTCGATTTCCTGTGGCGTAACAACCCCCACAGCCCATGCTATTGCATCCCGTTCTATCACTTCACGCAATGCGTAACGCTGATGTTCCGTCAACTGTTTAGAATCATTCAACTGCTGGTTTTCATAATCGGAAGGCAAGATTACCGCTGCTGCATATACGGCTCCTGCCAGACAACCTCGTCCAGCTTCATCACATCCGGCTTCAATCAGGTCTTTATGCAAATAAGGCAATAACATATACGTCGTTTTAAATTCGGGGTGCAAAGGTACGGTTTTCTGCAAAAAGCAATATCTATTTATCCCAAAAGTTATCAATCAATTATTTACTATGTTTGTTAATATCCGGTTTCTCGTAGCTTTTTTTCATCATTCTAAGAGTTTTTATAACTTTGTACCAATCAAGAAATGACCATGAAAAACATTAGTTTATATATAACAATAGTAATATTCCTATCTTTTTCCCTCAAATTCATCTATGCAGGCACTCCTCAAAAGACGATAAATGCGCTATTGGAAAAAGCCGAAAAGGAATTATACACTAGCCCCCAGCAGGCAGCTTATTATGCAACAAAAGCCCGAACGGAAACAGACTCTCCACTTTTACGTGCACAATCGCTCTATATTTATGCACAAGCCGAAAAGTTACTGGGCGATTTCGACGGATGCATTCAAGCCTTGTATGAAGCAGATGAGTTACTACCTAAGAACGACAAGAAGTTAAAAGGTCATATTTACAATTTGATGAGCGTAGGATATTGCAATTTAGGGGACTATAGCAAAGCCATTAATCTAAGTGACAAAGCCATCTCATTATTTAAAATGGAGTCTGATTCATCAAATCTTGCTTCATGTTATAATAATAGAGGCATCATCCATACATATCTTAATGAATTTCAACAGGCAGAACGCTTCCTGAAGCAAGCATTGGCAATAAATCGTTCCTCAAAAAATCTAAAGAGCATAGCCAGCAATCTGAATAACCTATGTCTTTTCGAAGGGAATATTGACAAGCAACTGGAATGGATTAATGAAGCAATCATTATCAACAAGCACCTAAACGCAATCTGGTCGCTCGGAGAGAATTACAATAACTTGGGCAAACTATATTATTACGCTCATAAATATCCTCAAGCAATAACCGCGCTCGAGAAGGCCTACCAATTGGCACAGAATATAGGAGCCAAAGGTATTATATGCGACAATTATGAGTATTCGGCACTAGTATACAGCGCTATTGGCAATTATCAAGCAGCCTATGAAAAACAAACCTCACTGTACGCACTAAGCAAAGAAATACAAAGTGAGAATAAACTGCGTACTGTTGAACAGCGCATAGCACAGGAAAAGCTGTTAGCACAACAACAAAAGGAAGAGTTACAGCAGCAAGAATATAAGATAAGATTGCTGCGCCGTAACATCATCACAATTCTTACTGTTACCATCCTCCTTATTACTATAGGGTTCTTACTATTGCAACGTTTCAGACGTAAAAAGAAAATTCAGCTGCTCAACGCTCAATACCAGATTGAACAGTCGGAACACGAAATAGCCAAGCTGAAGATGCAACAGCAAAAAGCAGAATTGGAAAACGTACAACATGCATTAGAAACCAGCAAACAAGAAACCACTAATTTTGCCATTTTCCTTCAAAGTCGAAACGAACTATTGGATAAAATACAAGAACAGGTCCGACAAGGATACCGGATGGAAAAGCAAGAATTAATTCCACACCTGAAAAAAATTAATGCATTTATCAGTCAATATCAGACAACCAACAAAAACAGCAGTATGACATTGCAAACGATAGATGAAAAAATGAAAGAATTTCTTTCGCGCTTAAGCGAACAACATCCCAACCTGACACAAGGTGAAAAACATCTGGCAAGCTTGCTACGTGTAAATCTATCGACCAAAGAAATTGCCATGCTTACTGGTAACACGCCCAAAACAATCAATATGAACCGATATCGCCTACGGAAAGCTTTGGAATTATCACCGGAAGCAGATCTCGTTGCTTACATTCAGTCCATTTAATCTTTATAAATATAAAGGATACCGGTTAAATTGATTTCTACAGTTTTACCGGTATTTTTATTTTCTGAGTATTTTAGAACGCCAAATACAGCCCACCTCCATTACACTCCATTTGTAGATACAAGTAGACATAAATACCTATTGGTAATCAAACTATTACAAAAATCAAGGTAGACATTATTTCATCGTCAAATTCCACCTATGTAGACACTTTGTGACCTTTCCAAAAGAATAATCACCCTCCATTTTGAATACATTTGAGCATTGAAAAAATTCAATGACTAACCTTAATACAAACAAAAAACACAAATGGAAAAAAGAAGTTGTAGCAAAGCATGGCAGCTAATAGTTCTGCTTGCTTTATTGTTTCCAATGTCAGGATTCGCACAAGCAATCCAAGTGAAAGGTACAGTGCTCGACGCATCAGGAATGACTGTTATCGGAGCCAGTGTATTAGAAAAAGGAACCACCAACGGAGTAATTACCGACTTTGATGGAAACTTTGAATTAAGTGTATCACCCAATGGTACACTTGTTATCTCTTATGTAGGCTTCCAAACCCAGGAAATCGCTGTCAACAATCAGCAAAACTTTAAAATCACCCTAAAGGAAGATACCGAAGTGCTGGATGAAGTTGTAGTGGTAGGCTACGGAACGATGAAAAAAAGCGATATGACCGGAGCCATTTCATCAATCAAATCCGAAGATTTGATGAAACGTGCTACAACCAGTGCCACAGAAGCCCTACAAGGGAAAGTCGCTGGAGTCAGCGTTTTAAAGTCTGGAGGTAATGCTGGAGCAGGTATCTCAGTAAAAATCCGAGGTATCAAAACAATGGGAGACAATGAACCGCTCTATATCATAGACGGATATCCAGGAGATATCAATACCATCAACCCACAAGATATTGAGTCTATGGAAATATTAAAAGATGGAGCAGCTGCAGCCATTTATGGCTCTGTTGCCGCAAATGGAGTAGTCATAGTCAATACAAAGAATGGCAAACAAGGAGAAATAAAAGTGTCATTCAATACATATATGACCTTCAATCAGCCAGCAAAGAAATTCGAAATGCTGGATGCTGACGGATATATGCAGGTCAACAACATGGCTTATGAAAATGCCAATAAAGAAAAGCCCGGCTATCTGACGTTTAAAGATGCAAACGGAAATCTTAAAAACCCGACAGGCTATAATACAAACTGGCAAGATCAAGTATTAGGCAATGGATTTTCACAAAACTATTATGTAAACCTCATAGGAGGTTCCGAACACGCAAAATATTCTTTATCATACGGTCATTCTGATGAAGACGGCATATTAAGAAGTAACTCATACATTCAGGATAATGCACGCATGAAACTGAATATGTCAAAATACATCTTCGACTTCGATGCTACCTTAAACTTTAAGGCAACAAGAAACAAACAACCTCAGTACTCACTGAAGGAAATGTACTCCTTAAGCCCACTGGTCCCTGTTTACGATGAAAGCCAGCCATCCGGTTACGGATTAACTAACATGACCGTTGATGGTGTTCCTATGGAGTTCCCGACCAACCGTAACATCATGGCAGACGATCATTTCAAGCAATCAAGAACAAACGGATATGACATTACAGGCAATATTGGTCTGACTATCCATTTTGCTCCCTGGCTTACCTTCAAAAGTTCATACACTTACGACGGCCTGTATACAACAACCAAGACACACTATGACGCATATACAGCCAGTTCACAGGAGCCCCGCCTATATCCTTACAATTATGAAGCCAATTCATACTTTTATTCGCATACTTTAGAAAACGTACTGACTTTCAATAAAGAATTCGACAAACATTCTGTTACAGTAATGGCTGGTAGTTCCGTTATTGCAAACAGACAAGACGAAAGCAGCATTTCCGTAGAAGGTAAAAAAACAGTCTATAAAGTAGAAAACGGACAACTGATTTCCAACGAAGAGCCCTCAGGCTTTTTCGATCCGACCTCTCCCACTATCAATGCTGGAAACGGAGGTACATTCAATGGTACAGGTACTTTCTACAATTATAATCGTGCATCATTCTTTGGACGTTTGAACTATTCTTTCGCAAGCAGGTATTTATTGCAGGCTACCGTACGCGCCGATGGTTCCTCAAAGTTCGGAAAAAACAACCGATGGGGGGTCTTCCCATCCGTTGCTGTAGGATGGAGAATCAGCGAAGAAGACTTCTTCCCTAAAAATACAGTCATAAGCAATTTAAAGTTTCGCGCAAGCTGGGGACAATTAGGAAATGAAAATGCCTTGGGATACTATTATGCACCAACTATGACAAACGACAATACTCAATGGATGAGTTATATACAAGGCGGAAATCCATGGATAGGTATGTCAAATCTTTATTTAGTAAACGACGATTTACGCTGGGAAACTACCGATTCGAAGAACATTGGCTTCGATTTCGGATTATTCAACAACCATCTGAGCGGTAGTATCAACTATTATTATAACGTAACCCGCGACCTGCTTATCGAGAAGGTCATGGCCCCTTCCGCCGGTATTTATAACCCGACAGTAAATGTTGGTAAAATGCGCAACAGCGGATTTGAGTTTGAACTAAATTACGCCAACAGCATCAGTGGCTTCGATTACAATATTGGCTTCAATCTATCTACTATCAGCAACGAAATGCTGGAAGCAGATCCTAACCAGGTTCTTTACGGCTCAGGCTGGAAAGGCGATGGCCACTTCGTCACACAAACATTAAAGGGATACCCGGTAGCCAGCTTCTTTTTGTATCGTACCGACGGACTATTCCAAAGCGATGCTGAAGCAGCAGCTTATGTAAACAAAGATGGTGAACGTCTGCAACCTGATGCAAAAGCCGGAGATATACGTTTTAAAGACCTCAATGGAGATGGAGTTATCGATGCCAACGATAAAGAATATTGTGGTTCCGGCATACCTAAAGTAGAAGCGAACTTATCATTCAGCGGTGCTTACAAAGGATTCGACCTTTCTTTCCAGTTGGGAAGCGCATGGGGAGCCAAACTATACAATGCAAACCGTCTGTATTATGAAGCAATGGACGCGGGAATTAACCAGTTTACCACGACAAAAGATGCATGGACACCACAAAACACGGATACAGATATGCCAAGAGCCGTATTGGGAGATCCTAACCAGAACACCAGAGAATCCGACCGTTTCCTGGAAAATGGAAATTTTGTCCGTATGCGCCAATTACAGTTGGGATATACTTTACCGTCCGCACTGGCAAAGAAAGCATATCTCGAAAAATGTAGAATCTATATAAGCGGTGAAAATCTGTTTACCATCACCAAGTATTCAGGAATCGATCCGGAATTTTCATCTGACATTTTAGATACCGGCGTCGACTCGTTTGTATATCCATTTACACGTTCATACGTAATTGGTCTGCAAGTTACATTCTAAATTTAACAAATCTATTAAAAGAACAGAATAATGAAAAAGATTATCTATATAGCATCTATTTTCTTCGCAAGTATATTTTCCGGATGCGATGATTTCCTAACAGTAGAATCTCCGGATTTTTCAACGGATAAATATTGGCGTAACAAAGACGACGTAGAAGCTGGACTGTCAGCCGTATATGGTCAGTTAGAGAATCGTACCGATGCATACGCACTCGGCGAAATCAGAGCCGTAGTAGAAACATTCAGAGGAGATGACATCACAACCGGACAGGATGTCAACAACTATCCGGAGTGGGGACAAATGTATAATTTCACTTATACCAATGAAAACTCCCGCATAAAAAGTTACTGGATGAACAACTACAACGGAATAAACTATGCAAACAATGTCATATTTGGAATAGATAAAGTACAAGCTGGCAATAACCCCATGAATCAGGAAGATTATAGCCACACCATGGGAGAAGCCGTTTTCCTTCGTGCCTACTATCATTTCAAGCTCATTATGAACTGGAAAGAAATTATCATTCGCGACGAGTACCTGACCAGTGAAGCACAAACGCACAAAGCCCTGTCTTCGCGTATAGACTGCTGGGATTTTGTCTGCTCTGAACTTTCACGTGCAGGCAGTATGTTACCCGAAACTCGTCCTTCACAAGAAGCCGGACGTGTAACCAAAGGAGCAGCCTACGCTTATCTGGGATGGGCCTATCTGACACGAGCCTATGAAGAACCCGAACAAAAGGAATTCTTCTTGTCGGAAGCCATGAAGGCGCTGAACAATGTTTCCGGTTATGAACTGGTAGACAATTATGAAAGTCTGTTCAACGGTACAAATAAAAACAGCAGTGAAGCAATTTTCGAATTACAATTCACCAATACAACTGCCGACGGGACCTATCACAAACACGTTTTACACTATTGGTTAGCAGCTCCATCAATGGGAGGATGGGATGAAATCAGAATAAGTTCCATGATGTATAATGAATACTTAAAAGAAGGAAGAATTGCAGAAAACAACATGTATGATGCACGTGCATACGGCTCCATGATTTTCGATGACCCGTATTATACCGAGAATCCCAACATCTATGGCATGAAATATGATGAAGTATTCGAAGGTAATCCGGAAGTTTCAAACTGCTTCAAGAAATATTTGCCAGCTTCACTTGAAGAATTCAACCAAAGTGCAGTAGCAACAAACATTCCATTGATGAGATATGCCAATGTTATGTTAATGAAAGCTGAAATATATAATGAACAAAATCTTCAGGATGAAGCAATCCCATTAATAAACAAAATACGTAAGATCCATGGCAGACTTCCCGAAATGACAGGAAAGTCTTATGAAGATGTAAAAGCACAAATAGAACACGAACGGCTCGTTGAGTTTGCATTAGAGAACGTCCGTTTCTATGACTTGCGCCGATGGGGTAAGTTGAAAGAAGCAATGCAAGCTGCCGGCAGAACAAATTTCAACGTTGCAGAAGATGAATTCTTACCCATCCCGTTGATGGAAATTCAAAGTAACAATGAAATCAATTAACAAGTCTGGTTCTCTTTATCAAGGCAGACCATATCTCTGCCTTGATAAATAACCACTATCTTTGCTTATAAAAAACAACAAAGAAAGAACATGTTTACAGTTATAGGATTTATGTTAGGAGGTATGGCTATCGGTTTCCTGCTCCGTCGCCAGAATTTTTCGTGGATAAATAAAGTTATAACGTCACTTATCTGGATACTACTTTTCTTGCTCGGCATCGAAGTAGGAGGTAACAAACAGATAATGGAAGGACTTGCCACTCTGGGAGTAGAAGCCTTCGCCATTACGCTTGCATGCGTGCTGGGCAGCTGCATTTTTGCCTGGGGGTTATGGTATATCCTGTATAAGAAGAAAGGAGGGAAAGCATGAAAGGAAGTTTGATTATTGTCGGATTTTTCGTCATCGGAACACTATGCGGATTATTCCATATCATTCCATTCGATTTGACACAAAGCAACATTAGCTTTTATGCCTTATGTGCCCTGATGTTCAGTGTAGGATTAAGTATAGGAAGTGATCCTCAAACGTTGAGAAACTTCCGTTCACTGAATCCCAGGTTAATATTCCTGCCTGTAGCTACCATACTGGGAACCATATCGGCTGCTGCACTGGTCAGCCTCGTATTGCCACACCGAAGTGCAGCCGAGTGCATGGCAGTAGGCTCCGGATTCGGCTATTATTCACTTTCCAGCATCTTCATAACACAATATAAAGGGCCGGAATTAGGAACCATAGCCTTACTCTCCAACATATCACGTGAAATTATTACTTTACTGTGTGCTCCTTTACTGGTACGCTGGTTCGGAAATCTTGCACCAATCTCGGCCGGAGGAGCTACTACAATGGATACTACTTTACCTATCATAACCCGCTACGCAGGTCAGCAGTTTGTCGTAGTTTCCATTTTTCACGGTTTCGTCACCGATTTCAGTGTACCATTTCTTGTAACATTCTTTTGCTCCATTTAAAAACAAATCAACCCATTCTATGAAGAAACACTTTTTTTATATTACATATTTACTTGCCTTTACTGCTACATTGCCGGCTCAGGCCGACAATATGCCCTGGCAAAATCCACAGATAAACGAAATAAACCGTGAACCGATGCACGCCCATTTTCTCCCTTTCATCGATGAAAATGCAGCACTGGCACAACAAGCTCTTCCCGATTTACAACGTTTCGAAATCAATGCCCGTACCGAGCGCCGCATCTCACTGAATGGAACATGGAAATTTCTGTTCTCAAAAAATAATGATGCTTGTCCGGCCGATTTCCACAAGCCAGGATATAGTACACGTAAATGGAAAGACATAAAGGTACCAGGCAGCTGGGAACTTCAGGGATTCGACGTTCCCATCTACACAGATGTGTCTTATCCTTTTCCTTGTAACCCTCCCTACGTTCCTGCCGATTACAATCCGGTAGGAGCATATATCCGTGAGTTTTCCGTACCCGAGAGCTGGAACGGAATGGATATCTTCCTCGATTTTGAAGGAGTAGAATCGGCTTATTATTGCTGGGTAAATGGAGAACTGGCCGGATACAGTGAGGACAGCCGTCTGCCTGCTCACTTCAATGTAACCAAGTTATTAAAAAAAGGAAAGAACAAGCTGGCAGTCAAGGTATTTCGCTACAGCGACGGCTCGTATATGGAAGATCAGGATTATTGGAAATACAGTGGTATCGAACGCGATGTATACTTATATGCCCGTCCGCAAAGCCGTGTAAAAGATTTCAAACTGACCGCAGGACTAATAAACCAATACAAAGATGGGGATTTCGATATAAATATTTTATTGAACCAGCCTCAACAAGGCCAGCATGTCGAATTTAAAATTCTGGATACTAAAGGAAAGACTATTTATACGCAAGAAAAAGAAATAAAAAGCAGCTCCGATACATTGTTATCGGGAAATAAACTTATTAAAGGTGCCCAAGCATGGAATGCTGAAACGCCTAATCTCTATACGCTGGTAGTCAACACGTTCGACAAGCAAGGAAAACCGATGGAATCGTTTGCACACCCGTTCGGTTTCCGCACCATAGAAATGAAAAACGGGCAGCAGCTTATCAACGGAGTACCCGTATTATTCAAAGGAGTAAACCGACACGAACACGATCCTTATACAGGACGTTCCATCGATGTGGCAAGTATGTTGACAGATATTCGGCTGATGAAGCAATTCAATATCAATGCTGTACGTAATTGTCATTATCCAGATCACTACCAATGGTATGCACTATGCGATAAATATGGATTGTATCTGGTAGGAGAAGCAAACATTGAAAGTCACGGAATGATGAGTCACAAAGACGGTACACTCGCCAACTATCCAGAGTGGGAACCTGCATTCATGCAACGGATGAGCCGCATGGTAACGCGCGACCGTAATTGTACCGCCATTGTTACATGGTCGCTGGGGAACGAATCTGGTTATGGAAAACATTTTGAAACAATATACAACTGGACAAAGGAAACCGATCCTACTCGTCCGGTACAGTACGAAGGAGGAGGTTATGAAGCCAAGTCAGACATTTACTGCCCGATGTATCCCCGTATCTGGTCACTCCGCCGTCACATCAACCAACGAGATGCTCGCCCAATGATTATGTGCGAATACGCCCATGCGATGGGCAACAGTGTCGGGAATCTGCAAGATTACTGGGACTTAATCTATAAATACGATCAGCTACAAGGAGGATTTATCTGGGACTGGGTAGACCAGACTTTTGCCAAGAAAGATGAAAAAGGGAAAAATATCTGGGCCTATGGTGGAGATATGGGTTATGTGGGAGTACATAACGATTCCAACTTCTGTGCCAACGGCCTGGTTGCGGCCGACCGTTCATTGCATCCCCATATCTATGAAGTAAAAAAGGTTTATCAGTATATCCACTTCCGTCCCGTAGCTTTTACAGCCAATCGTATCAATGTAACCAACTGGCACGATTTTATTGACCTCTCCGGCTATCGGTTACGCTGGACGATAGAGGCAGACGGAAAGAATATCCAACAAGGCATCATGGACTTTCCAATGATTGCAGCACGGCAAAGCCGGGAAATTGTAATTCCTATGCACGCCATAACAGCAAGTGAAAAGGAATATTTTCTGAAACTGGAAGCTATCACCCGTCAAGATGCCCCTATGATTCCGGCAGGCCATGTCGCAGCAATGGAACAATGGAAATTACCTGTAGAACATACGGCTCAGAATATTGAACTTGTCGACGGAACACTGACAGCAGAACGTACACCCGAAAGTATCAATCTAAATGGGACTAATTTCCGTATCTGCTTTTCTACGACCAACGGAGAAATGACGGCTCTCGAATTCAACGGCAAAAATTTGATAAAAGAAGGATTGCAGGCTAACTTCTGGCGTGGACTGACAGATAATGATGTAGCAAATGGCACTCCGGAACGCTGCCGGACTTGGCAAAAAGCCGGTGAAAATGCCAGACTAAAAGACTTAAATCTAAAAGAAAGTACAGATAAGCATCAGGCCATCGTCTGTGCCTTGTATCGCATGGAAGAACAAGATGCCGACTTGAGCATCAACTATATAATCCGACCTGACGGCGTTGTAAAAGTCACAATGTCGTTTGTTCCAGGACAGAAAGAATTGCCTGAGATGCCTCGTCTGGGAATGCGCATGGTTCTGCCTGCCGAATATGAAATAATGACATGGCTGGGAAGAGGTCCGCACGAGAACTATTCCGACCGAAAGAATAGCGCTGCAATAGGTTTATATACAGCCAATGTTTGGGAACAGTATCATCCTTATGTACGTGCTCAGGAAACAGCCAATAAATGTGATGTCCGCTGGGTAGCCCTACGCAACCAGCAGGGAGAAGGACTGCTGGTTACCGGTGAAGAGCCGTTAAGTGTAAGTGCCTGGAATTTTCCACTCGAAGATATCGGCTACCGCCCGTTTAACATAGAACGCCGGCACGGAGGCAGCATAGAGAAACAAGATCTTGTATGGCTGAACATCGATCACCTGCAAATGGGTATAGGCGGTGATAATACATGGGGAGCACAAGTACATCCCGAGTACACTATCACACCTCATGCATGGCAGTACAGTTTTACCATACAGCCTCTGAATGCAAAAACAGATGCTGCCCAACAAGCACATAAAAAGTTTTTTAATGACAACATCCAGTAATTAATATTTATTTATAGCCCATGAAAAAATATACAGTAAAGGCCTTCATGTTATGGGGAGTGATTGCAGGTATTTCTGCCTGCACGACGCTCTCCCGACAAGATGCTTCTCAAGGGAAAGACCGATACGATTTCGGCAACATCCTGAATATTGCAATTACACCCGATTCCACTGTCCGCCGTGTCGGATGTTTTACTGACGCCGGTTCATGGATGGGATTTACCATTCCGCAACGAGATAAATGGATAAATGGATTCTGCGGACCGTTCAGCATAGATAACCGGATATGGTTTGCACAGTCGGCCGTCGAAGCGAATATCACCGGAGCTACTACAACCATGGTTGCCGACTCTACGTCTTATTTTCCAGGAGAAGTTTACATGTCTGCATCATCCGATGCCGGAACAATCTGCCAACGCCTGAATTTTATAAATGCATCAACTGCCTTACTTCAGGTAGAAAGCAATAGTGACAAAGGACTCAGCTTCACAGCCAGACAATGGAACAACAATGTGTATCTGGAAGCCGACCGCAACAAAGTTACGGCATGCCATGCAAATGGAGAAATTATCACAATTACTTTCGATTCTGACGTAACTCTTACTTGCAACGGACAAAACTATATAGCAAAAACAGCACCGGGATGTAAACAAACCGATATTGCCATTTCATTCTTCGCTTCCGAAAAAGAATTGCCGGCAAGTGAACAACGTATACGGGCTTTACTGAACAACCCTTCACAAGACCTGAAAGCAAATGCCGAACGATGGAACGGATACTTGAGCAAGATTCTGCGTAACGATATGAAGCCGGAATACGACCGCATTGCTGTAAAATCGGCTGTTACCTTAATTTCCAACTGGCGCACACATCGCGGAGGATTATTGCACGAAGGTGTCATACCAAGTCATGCAGTCAGCTATTTTATCGGGTTCTGGGCATGGGACAGCTGGCGTTTTTCGGCAGCATTAGCAAGCTTCGCTCCCGAACTGGCAAAAAACAATATCCGGGCTATGTTCGACTATCAGTTGCCCGACGGTATGATCATCGACTGCATCTATACCAATTCTGCCGATAATAATACCCGCGACAGCAAACCGCCTTTGGTATGCTGGGCAGTAGACGAGATATTCACTCATACTCAAGATACAACTTTCGTCAAGGAAATGTATCCACAATTGCTTGCCTACTATAAATGGTGGTATAACAAACGTGACCATAACCATAACGGTATCTGTGAATTTGGTTCAACTGACGGTACCTTGGAAGCTGCCGCATGGGAAAGCGGAATGGACAATGCCATCCGCTTCGACAATACAAAAATGCTGAAAAACGCGGATGATGCATGGAGTATGGACCAGGAAAGTGTAGACCTGAACGCATATCTTGCCTATGAATGTAAACTGCTGAAAAAATTTGCGACACTCATCGGTACACACTTCGACGGACCTGATTATAGTGATCAGATTGCCGATTATTTCTTTGACGACAAAATCGGATGGTTCTGCGACCGCCGGCTAAGTGATGGTGGCTTCATCGAAGAACCCGGTTGTGAAGGATATACTCCATTCTGGGTACAGATAGCCGACAAGAAACAAATGGACAAGGCTATAAAACTACTTACCGATACGACCAAGTTCTCAACCTATATACCTTTCCCTACGGCAGCCGCCGACAATCCTAAGTGCGACCCGAACGGTTACTGGAGAGGACCGATATGGCTCGACCAGACATATCAGGCCATCAAAGGGTTACGTAATTACGGTTACGGGGAACTTGCCGACCAGTACACCGAGCAAGTTTTCGAACGCTGTCAAGGACTGACAGGAGATGCCCCGATACACGAAAATTATGGTACACACAACGGAGAACGTCTTCAAGCTCCTCACTTCAGTTGGAGTTCATCACATTTATTGATGATGTACGAAGATTACGGAAAATAGAATAATTTTTTCATATCACACTTTCATAAAGGAAGGGTATCTCTTTAAATCGGATATTCTTCCTTTTTTATGATTCTTATTTGGCTGTTACAAGTACTTTGTCCACAGTACCTACTTCATTCGAAGGATTTCAATATAATGTCAACAAATGAAGAAGAGGACAACAGGCAGAAGAACTTTGCAAGTAAAAGAAAAGTCCTCGCTGTTTCTATTTATTTTTTGTACAAACGTTTTTATTTTTTGTACAAAAAATAAAAAAACGTCGCGATAAATTTCTGAAAACATGCGGACGTTTACGCCACTTCCCGCCGACGTTTTTTCCGAAACAAGGCGAGAATTTATACACGACAGGAAATAGCTGCTGGCACCTGTCTCAAAGCAGCCGACAAACCCACTGATTACGATATAAAAAATCTCCTTGCTCCAACCCTGACATTCTTTGTACAAGGTGGAACAAGGAGATTTCCTTTGTATAAATATTTGATTTATCAAGTGACTTTCACGTTCTAAACTGCATCGCACTATCGGATTCCAACATTACGAAACAGTCGAAAAGTCTATCAGAACATCTGACTTACCCGTTCGATACCGGCTGCCAGTGCATCGATTTCTTCTTTGGTGTTGTACAAGCCCAACGAGGCACGTACCGTTCCTTCAATGCCCATCCGGTGCATCAACGGCTCAGCACAATGGTGCCCTGTACGCACGGCTATGCCTAAACGGTCGAGCAACGTGCCCATATCGAAGTGATGGATATTTCCCACCAGGAAAGAAATAACTCCTCCCTTGTGCTCAGCTTCGCCGAAGATACGCATGCCGGGAATCTCCTTCAGGCGGTTCATGGCATATACCGTCAGTTCGTGTTCGTAAGCTGCAATCTTATCCATTCCGATAGCCGAAACATAATCGAGTGCTTTTGCCAGTGCCGTACTGCCAATGTAGTCGGGTGTTCCTGCCTCGAACTTGAAAGGCAGCTCGTTGAACGTAGTATGCTCGAAGCTGACATTCTTGATCATCTCTCCTCCACCCTGATAAGGCGGGAGCTTGTCGAGCCACGCTTCTTTTCCATAAAGCACACCGATACCCGTAGGACCATATACTTTATGTCCGCTGAACACATAGAAATCGGCATCCAGATCTTGCACATCAATCGGCATGTGAGGAATGCTCTGTGCACCGTCTATCAGCACCGGAACCCCGTGTGCATGTGCCGTAGCAATCATTTCCTTTACGGGATTAATGGTTCCCAGCACATTCGAAACATGAGCCACCGATACCAGTCGGGTACGCGGAGAGAAGAGCTTCTCATATTCGTCGAGCAACAGTTCGCCGCGGTCGTTCATGGGAATCACTTTCAGCACAATTCCCTTACGTGCAGCCTGCAACTGCCACGAAACGATGTTACTGTGATGTTCCATGACCGAAACAATCACTTCATCGCCTTCCTTCATCTGACTGTCGACAAAGGTCGATGCCACAAGATTGATACTTTCGGTTGTACCACGCGTAAAGACAATTTCCGAAGTACTGCGAGCATTGATAAACTTACGTACGGTTTCACGCGAAGCCTCGTGCAAGTTGGTAGCCTGCTGCGAAAGAAAATGTACGCCGCGATGTACGTTGGCGTTGACCGAATAATATTCGTCTGTAATCGACTCTACCACTACACGGGGCTTTTGGGTAGTTGCTCCGTTATCGAGGTAAATCAACGGTTTGTTGTACACCTTTCGCGAAAGTATCGGAAAGTCTTCTCTTATTTTTTGTACATCGTAAAACATTTCACACGATTATTTATTTACAAATAGCACATCCCTGACATTTATTCAGCTCGCCACGGAAACGTTTTTCTACCAGCAAGTGCAAACGGTCTTTCAATGCATCCATCCGGATATTGTCGATAACCTCGTTTACAAAGGCAAACATCAGCAACAAGCGTGCTTCTTTCAGGCTGATACCACGCTGCTGCATGTAGAACAGCGCATTTTCATCGAGTTGTCCGACCGTTGCTCCGTGCGAACATTTCACATCGTCGGCATAAATCTCCAGTTGCGGCTGAGTATACATGCGCGCTTCACGCGTAGCGCAAATATTACGGTTGGTCTGCTGCGATGAAGTACCTTGTGCTCCTTCGCGTACCAGTACCTTACCGGCAAAGGCTCCTACTGCCTGATCGTCGAGTACATATTTGAACAACTCATTGCTGGTACAGTTGGGGACCTTATGGTCGATGAACGTATTATTATCTACCTGTTCGTTTTTGTCGGCAATAGCCATTCCACACAAGTTGATTTCCGCTCCTTGTCCGGCAAGCGTTACTTCGGTAGTATTGCGTGTCGTACCGTTGTGAAGCGTCATGCCATTCAGCAATACATTACTGTTTGCCTGCTGGTTGACGAACAGATTGTTGAAGCGAACCGTGCTGTTGTGCGTTTCCTCCAGTTCATACAGGTCGAATACGGCATTTTCGCCAACGAATACTTCCACCACCTGCGTAGAAAGGAAATTCACCTCATCCATTGCATGGTCGCAAATCAACAGTTTGGCCTGCGCACCGTCTTCAAGGATTATCAGCATACGACGGTTGACCATCGTATTGACATCGGCACGTAAAATATTAACCAGCTGAATCGGCTTTTCTACTACTACATTCTTTGGAACATACATCAGCACACCGTCTTGCGCAAACATGGTATTGAAGGCAACAACCCCGTCTTTCGACGTATCGGCAAGCTTGCCATAATATTTTCTCACCAGTTCAGGATGCTGATCCGCCATATCTTTCAAACTGCCGAATATCACACCTTCGGGCAATTGTGCAGAAGGATGTACATGTTTGTCGAATGCATCGTTTACCACAAAATAGAGTGAAGTACTCATGTTCGGCACATCACACTTGAACACTTCGTACGGATTCACCGGAAACTCCAAACGATTCAGGTTCAGTCCGTAGTCGGGAGCAAAATACTTGCTTACCTCCATGTATTTATACTTCTCTTGCTTGCGTGTAGGAAAGCCCAGACTTTCGAAGTCGGCAAACGCTTTTGCACGAGGAGCATTCAGCACCTCTGCGCTATGCCGGCAAATCATCGCCTCACACTGCGAGAAAAGGTCAATATATTGTTGTTCTGCTTTCATGCTTATTCTCCTAATTCTTTCTTAATCCAGTCGTAACCTTTTTCTTCGAGTTCGAGTGCCAGTTCCGGTCCGGCAGTCTTTACGATACGTCCCTTGTAAAGTACGTGTACGATATCGGGCTTGATGTAATCCAGCAGACGCTGATAGTGAGTAATCACGATACAGCTTGTTTCAGGAGTCTTCAGTTTGTTCACTCCCTCGGCTACGATACGGAGCGCATCAATATCCAGTCCGGAGTCTGTTTCATCGAGGATGCTCAACTTCGGCTCCAGCATGGCCATCTGGAAGATTTCATTACGTTTCTTTTCGCCACCAGAGAATCCTTCGTTTACAGAACGGTTGGCAAGCTTACTGTCCAGTTCCACAACTTCACGTTTCTGGCGCATCAGCTTCAGAAACTCGCTTGCAGTCAGAGCAGGAAGTCCTTTGTACTTACGCTGTTCGTTTACAGCTGCACGCATGAAGTTTACCATGCTTACTCCGGGAATTTCTACCGGATACTGGAACGAAAGGAACAATCCTTCGTGACTACGGTCTTCCGGACTCATAGCCAGCAAGTCCTTTCCGTCGAAAGTTACCGAGCCTTTTGTTACTTCATAAGCCGGATGACCGACCAGTACGTTACTCAATGTACTCTTACCAGAACCATTCGGTCCCATGATAGCATGTACTTCACCCGACTTTACTGTCAGGTTGATTCCTTTCAATATCTCTTTGCCATTAATTGTGGCATGCAAATCTTTTATTTCTAACATAACGTTCTTTTTTATTTATCCTACACTGCCTTCCAACGAAATAGAGAGCAACTTCTGTGCTTCTACGGCAAACTCCATAGGAAGTTTGTTCAATACTTCTTTCGCATAACCGTTGACAATCAAGCCTACTGCATCTTCGGTTGGAATACCACGCTGGTTGCAATAGAACAACTGGTCTTCCGAAATCTTCGAAGTGGTAGCTTCGTGTTCAACAACTGCCGTTTCATTGTGTATATCCATGTAAGGGAATGTATGTGCACCGCAATGACTTCCCAACAACAAAGAGTCGCACTGACTATAGTTGCGGGCATTGTCTGCACGTTCCGATACACGAACCAGTCCACGATATGAGTTCTGGCTCTTTCCGGCACTGATACCTTTACTTACAATGGTAGAGCGAGTATTCTTTCCCAGATGAATCATCTTGGTACCCGTATCGGCCTGCTGGTAATTGTTGGTTACCGCAACCGAATAAAACTCAGCTGTAGAATTATCTCCACTGAGGATACAGCTTGGATATTTCCATGTGATAGCAGAACCGGTTTCCACCTGTGTCCACGACAGTTTGCTGTCTACTCCCTTACAGTTTCCTCGCTTCGTTACAAAGTTGTATACGCCTCCCTTACCTTCAGCATCACCCGGATACCAGTTCTGTACTGTGGAGTATTTTACTTCGGCACGGTCTAATACAACAATTTCTACGATAGCGGCATGCAACTGGTTCTCATCGCGCATCGGCGCCGTACATCCTTCCAGATAAGAAACATAACTATCGTCATCGGCAACAATCAGTGTACGTTCAAACTGTCCGGTATTCGCCGCATTGATACGGAAATAAGTAGAAAGTTCCATCGGGCAACGTACTCCCTTGGGAATATAGACGAATGAACCGTCGCTAAATACAGCCGAGTTCAAAGCCGCAAAGAAATTATCGCGATAGCCCACAACAGAGCCCAAATATTTCTTCACCAAATCCGGATGCTCGCGTATGGCTTCACTCATGGAACAGAAAATAATTCCTTTTTCCATCAGTGTTTCCTTAAAGGTTGTCTTTACAGAAACAGAGTCCATAACGGCATCTACCGCCATTCCGCTCAGCGCCATCTGCTCTTCCAGCGGAATACCCAGTTTATTAAATGTTTTCACCAGTTCAGGGTCTACCTCGTCCATGCTTTTCGGCCCTTCTTTCTTTTGAGTCGGATCGGCATAATACGAAATAGCCTGATAATCTATTTCAGGAATATCGAGATGAGCCCATGTAGGCATTTCCATTGTCAGCCAGTGACGATAAGCTTTCAGACGGAACTCCAATAACCATTCCGGTTCACCCTTCTTGGCCGAAATTAATCGTACCACATCTTCATTCAATCCCTTTTCAATGATATCTGTATGCACTTCCGTAGTAAAACCATATTTGTATTTTTCCTGCGTAAGCTGCTTTACAAACTCGTTTTTCTGGGATTCTTCCTTTTTATTGAGTTCTTCTTGCATATACTTTTTATATCAGTCTATTAGTTGTTTAGTTACATTCTTTATAGTCGGATAAAAAATACCCGAAAAATCTTCTATCGGATGATATAACACAGAAGCCTGCTTGACGGTTGACTTTATTAAGTTATCTTTAGAATCGACAAACTCAATAAAGTGTATAACAACACCGACAAGTAGCATATACTTCAATACACCCAGACCTGCCCCCAACATTCGGTTTACTAAACCCAACTGGACAATATCCATAACCCTTGTCAGAGCTGAAGCCAGCATCAAAAATACTACTGGAACCAGCAGCCATATTAAGATGAAAGCTATAACCTGAGCAAATGTCAGCGGGGTACCTAACTCTTCTGCCAGTTTCTCTCCTACCGAAGCAAACAAAGCACGAGCTATAAGCAGACCTGCTATCAGTCCTACAATAGAGGCGAGTTGTTTAATAAATCCTTTTGTGAATCCCAATACACCTCCTATACCTATCACTATTATAATAATCCAATCGAGGACTGTCATATTCACTTCCATAAAAAAGGAAATGTCATGCTGAACGCAGGGAAGAATCTGTACACATCCGATAGCGTTTACAGATCCTTCGCTATGCTCAGGATGACATCACCTCATTAAAGATATTATAATGTAATTATAAAGTTTGCTTTACTTCTACCTCCTCATAAGTTTCAATCACGTCACCTACTTTCAGGTCATTGCAATTGGTAAGGCTGATACCACATTCAAAGTTTGTACCAACTTCTTTCACATCGTCCTTGAAACGTTTCAATGCATTGATGCTTCCTGTAAAGATTACAATACCATCACGAATCAAACGGGCTTTATCAGAACGTTTTACCTTACCTGTCTTAACCATAGCACCGGCAACCATACCCACCTTACTAATATTGAAGACTTCACGGACTTCGATGGTAGCGGTAACCTGTTCTTTCAATGTAGGAGCAAGCATTCCTTCCATAGCTGCTTTCACTTCCTCTATTGCATCGTAAATGATAGAATACTTACGTATATCCACACCTTCCTGCTCAGCAAGCTTAGCAGCATTACTTGACGGACGAACCTGGAAACCGACAATAATTGCATCCGAAGCAGCGGCCAACGATACATCTGATTCTGAAATCTGACCTACTCCCTTGTGAATAACATTTACCTGAATCTGCTCGGTAGACAATTTTATCAACGAATCGCTTAATGCTTCTACAGAACCATCCACGTCACCTTTCACAATTACATTCAATTCGTGGAAGTCACCCAGTGCCAAACGACGACCAACTTCATCCAAAGTAAGCATCTTCTGTGTACGCAAGCCCTGTTCACGAGCCAATTGTTCACGCTTATTGGCAATTTCACGAGCTTCCTGATCTGTATCGAATACATGGAATGTATCACCAGCAGCCGGAGCTCCATTCAGACCTAAAATCAATACCGGTTCAGAAGGACCTGCCTCTTTCAGACGCTGATTACGTTCGTTGAACATTGCCTTAACCTTACCATAGTTCGTTCCGGCTAACACGATATCTCCAACATGCAATGTACCATTTGAAATCAATACGGTAGCTACATATCCACGTCCCTTATCCAATGAAGATTCAATGATAGAACCAGTAGCCTTACGGTTCGGGTTAGCTTTCAGGTCAAGCATTTCAGCCTCCAGCAAGACTTTTTCCAACAGCTCTGGAACACCTGTACCTTTCTTTGCTGATATATCTTGTGACTGGTATTTACCTCCCCATTCTTCTACCAGGAAGTTCATTGCAGCCAGTTCTTCTTTAATTCTGTCTGGATTTGCATTGGGCTTATCAATCTTATTAATGGCAAATACGATAGGAACTCCCGCAGCCATTGCATGGTTGATGGCTTCTTTAGTCTGCGGCATCACATTATCATCGGCAGCCACAATGATAATAACTACGTCGGTAACCTTTGCACCACGAGCACGCATAGCTGTAAACGCTTCATGTCCCGGAGTATCGAGGAATGTAATACGACGTCCGTCTTCCAATTTCACATTGTATGCTCCAATATGCTGTGTAATACCTCCGGCCTCACCAGCAATTACATTGGCTTTACGAATATAGTCCAGCAACGAAGTTTTACCATGGTCAACATGACCCATGACAGTAACAATCGGTGCACGCGGTTGTAAATCTTCTTCTGCATCAGCTTCTTCTTCGATAGCCTGAGCAACTTCCGCACTTACATATTCCGTTTTATAACCAAACTCTTCTGCAACCAAATTAATAGTTTCAGCATCCAGACGCTGGTTGATGGAAACCATGATACCCACACTCATACAAGTAGAAATAACCTGAGTAACCGAAATATCCATCATGTTTGCCAACTCATTTGCCGTAACAAATTCTGTCAACTTCAGTACCTTGCTTTCTTCCTGTTCCAGTTCTTCCTGTTCCAGTTGACGGTTCTGTATACTTTCACGCTTTTCCTTACGATACTTGGCAGCCTTATTCTTTCCTTTGTTGGTCAAGCGTGCCAAAGTTTCTTTTACCTGCTTAGCAACATCCTCATCGCTTACTTCCGGCTTAACAACCGGTTTTTTGAAGCGATCTTTATTATGCTTACCGCTACCTTGAGCAGCATTAGAATTGCCCTTGCCAGCTTTATTATCTCCTCCACGAGGTGCAGCCATACTACCTGCTGCATTAATGTCTACACGCTCCTTATTGATGCGATTACGTTTCTTCTTACCCGCAACATCGCCCTGACCGCCTTTATCAACTTTTTCGTCGGTTTTTCTTATCTCCTTAATAATAGCGTCCTTCATCTGTTTACGCTGTTCCAGACGCTGCTTGTCTTTTTCCTCCCGCTCTTTACGTTTTTCTTCTTTAGTTTTCTTCTTCGGACGAGTAGACTGGTTCAGTGCAGCCAGGTCAATCTGACCTACTACATTTATTTTCGACTTAAACTCCGTTGGACGGATTTTAAACACTTCATCTTCCTTGTCCTGCTGAACGGTCTGTGCTTCGGGTGCTTCTTTCTTTTCTTCCATTAAATCCGGTTTCAAATCTTCTGCCTTCTTCTGTTCCGGCTGTTTCTGTTGTTCATTAATCTGAGGTTGCGGCTGTACAACTTCCGACACAGTCTTCTCCTCCACCTGTACTAGTGTAGGCTTTTCCACTGGTTTTACAGCTTCCACCACTTCCTTTTTCTCTTCCTTAGCAGGTTCCACCACAGCCGGCTTCACCTTCTTCTTATTAAGATTGTCCAAATCAATTTTGCCTACAGGCTTAAATTTCGGACGTGCATCTTCGGGCACAACTGTTTCTATCACTTCCGGCTTAGCCTCAGCCTGCAAGTCATCGATAGAAACAGAAGCTTTATTACGTTCCTTATTCTGCCGTTCCTGAAAAATCTTTTCAGACTCTATTTTCAAATCTTTGTCTTTGCTAAACTCTTTCACAAGTGCAGCATATTGTTCATCAGTAATTTTAGTATTCGGATTTGCCTCGATAGTATATCCTTTCTTCTGCAAAAAGTCCACTACCGTAGCAATACCTACATTCAAATCTCTTGTTACTTTGTTCAGTCTTATCGTCATAAATTCTTTTAGTTTTTAATAGAGTTCAGGGAAAAAGGTTTTCAGTCACGGATAGTCTGTTTTATTTATTCCTCGAACTCTGCCCTCAAAATTCTTAACACATCATCCACTGTGTTTTCTTCCAAATCAGCTTTTTCGATCAGCATTTCACGTGGAGCGTTCAGTACACCTTTTGCCGTATCAATACCAATACCTTTAATAGCATTGATAACCCATTCATCGATTTCATCTTTGAATTCATCCAGATAGATATCTTCATCTGTTGCATTTTCATCCAGCTCACGATATACATCGATAGTATATTCAGTCAACATACTTGCCAACTTGATATTCATACCACCTTTACCGATAGCCAACGAAACTTCTTCTGGTTTCAGGTATACCTCTGCCTTTTTCTCTTCCTCATGCATAATAATAGAAGAAACCTTGGCAGGGCTCAGTGCACGCTGTACAAACAGCTGTATATTCGAAGTATAGTTGATAACATCAATATTCTCGTTACGCAATTCACGAACAATACCATGAATACGAGATCCCTTTACGCCGACGCATGCTCCAACCGGATCAATTCGTTCATCGTAAGACTCCACAGCAATCTTTGCACGTTCGCCCGGGATACGTGCGATTTTCTTGATTGTAATCAGTCCATCATTAATTTCAGGAACCTCCTGTTCAAACAAGCGCTGCAAAAAAACTGGAGATGTACGGCTCAGAATAATCTTCGGATTATTATTCTTATTGTCTACCCGTGCTACAACCGCACGTACAGTTTCTCCTTTACGATAGAAATCGCTTGGTATCTGTTCTGTTTTCGGAAGCAACAATTCATTGCCTTCATCATCAAGCAACAAAATTTCCTTCTTCCAAATCTGATAAACCTCAGCAGCAATAATTGTGCCGACTTTATCGATATACTTGTTATATAAACTATCTTTTTCCAGTTCCAAAATCTTAGAAGCCAATGTCTGGCGAAGATTCAATATCGCACGGCGACCGAACTTCTCGAATATCACCTCATCAGTTACTTCTTCTCCTACTTCATACGATGCATCGATTTTGCGAGCTTCGGTAAGTGAAATCTGCATATTCGGGTTTGTCAGCTCATCATCAGCCACCACCTCACGATTACGCCATATTTCAAAATCGCCTTTATCGGGATTTACAATCACATCGTAATTTTCATCGGTACCGAACATCTTTGCAATCACACTACGAAATGATTCTTCCAGTACGCTCACCATCGTGGTGCGGTCGATATTCTTCAAATCTTTAAATTCCGAAAACGTGTCAATTAAACTGACAGTTGCTTCTTTCTTCGCCATAATTTTATTTAAAGCTTATTAAGTATTTGGTGTATTTTATTTCGTCATAAGTAAAGGTAACATTCTGTTCTACCAGCTTCGGACGTTTTGCGCCTTCAGGCTTCACCTTTGTCTGTACCGTAATCGTAAAGTTAGCTTCATTCGCCTCTGCCAATACGCCAGTCCATTTCTTTCCATCCTTATCCAGCACTTCCACATCTTTTCCGATATGAATAATATATTGCTGAAGTACCTTAAAGGGTTGCCCGATTCCTGCCGAGCCAACCTCAAGTTCATAATCTTCAACCTCTCGGTTCAGCTTCGACTCGATATAACGGCTTAAGTCCACACAATCATCAATCCATACGCCTTCCGCATGGTCGATTTCAACTACAATTTTGTCATCCGGAGTTACAGTGACATCTACCAGAAAATAATCTTTACCCTCCAGCCATTCTTCAACTATCCGGGTTACAACGTTTTTATCTATCATGTATTAACTATATAAGAACAAAAAAAGGAGCTTAACCGCCCCTCCACCTTTTCATCCATCTCGGTTGCAAAGATACAAATAATATAATGTACTGCAAAATATTAGAATAAATATTTCATTTTTAGCAAGATTTATCTTTTTGGGGTATCTTTGCAGACAAAATAAAACAGTTTATCTCATTATGAACAATAAAAGCATCAATAGCAACAAGCAATTTATGATAGGAAATGGCATTTTAGCCTTTGGAGTTTTTTTCATCGTATGCTTGTTCCTCTACCTGAGTTTTCGTGCTCCTAAAACCGAGCAGAAAGTATCAAGTGATTTATATACCATTCAAATAGGGAACAGTTTGGCAGGCGACAGCATCTCGGTATATGTAAACGATAGCCTGCTGCTCAACTGTACAATGGGATCTACAGCTCTCACTCTTCAAGTTAACCGGTTTGCAGAGGAAAACGCACTAATGATTGTCGACAATCAAAGTGATGAAATCACTCCGTTCAGCCTGAATCCTAAAGGCAGCATCATCAATATAGAAAAGGAGAACGGAAAAATTGCGATAAAAGAATCGGAACGAGAATAAATTCTTATTCAAACTCCAGCACGAAGGTTGTATTCCAGCCATTCGTACCCGAACGCAGCAGACTGATAGTTCCTCCTGAAAGCTTCATAATCTGACGCGACAAAGAAAGCCCGATACCACTTCCCTCACTACGGGTTGTGAAGAACGGTACGAAAATTTGTTCTGCTTCTGCTTCCGGTATCGCCGGACCATCGTTACTGACATACACAAACACATGCTCATCGGCTGAACTATATGCACGCACATGTATCCTTCCTTTACTTCCACCAATAGCCTGTACCGCATTTTTTATCAGATTGATAAGCACCTGACGTATCAAATTGGGATCTGCATAAAGCATCAGTTCCACCGGTTCAATTTGCAAAGTAAGAGAAATATTTTCAGGAACAAGCGTGAGCCCTTCTATCTGATGAAGCAAATCCAGCAAATAAAAAGGTTCGGGTGAAGGCTTTTGCAAGGAAGAAAACTTACGGTAACTATCAACAAACGATATTAAGCCTGTAGAAGTTTCATGAATGGCACGTATACCATCGTATAAAGGAGTTCCGACAACATCACTGCGTTTTAAGAACGTTTCACTCAATGACGATATGGGAGCTATGGAATTCATTATCTCATGTGTCAGCACACGAGTCAGTTTTATCCACGAGTCAAGTTCCTTTGCGTCCAGTTCATTGCGAATATCATTTAAGGCCAGAATCCGTACCTTCTGTTCACCCAGTTGCATAACCGAAGCACGTACCAGCAACTGCACTTCTCCCTTTGATGTAGAGAATTGTATATTATATCTTTCTCCGGCACCCAATGTACGAAATACATGAGAGACTTCCGTACCATAACGTTCCAATTGCTGCAAAGTACTCAGCACAGGTAACCCCAATAAACGTGCAGCAGCCGGATTTGTCTGTACAACCTTCATATTTTCATCCAGCACAATGATACCCGACGTTACACTCGAAAGGATTTGTTCGTAAAAGCGTTCACGCTGCTCCATCAGTTGCTTCTGTTCACTCATCAGCCCGCCAAAGCGATTGAGCGTATCCTGTAACACACGTTCTCCTCCTGAGAAACCTGATATCGGCAAACGAAATGAATAGTCACGATTACGAATAGCCTCCAACATCAACCAACTTTTTTCACGCAACTGTTGCTGCATCTTTCGGAAAATAAAAACGGAAGCAGCACATGACAACAGCCCACCCCCCATCAACAGCCCTTTTCCTTCGGTAAATCCCAAAGTAATCAGCGCAACTCCAGCAACAAGCAGTAACGTACGTACAGTAATCGAATAAATCCACCTACAGCCCATAACGTTTCATTTTATTGTAAAGCGTCTGACGAGTAATACCTAACATAGCTGCGGCTTGCGAAAGATTCCCTTCGCATTGATCGATAGCACGTTTCACCATACTACGTTCCATTTCATCAAGCGTATGAAAAGGAGTCTCAACTTCTGTATGCACGGCTACCGAATCAACTGAAGAAGACGTTGGTGTAAGCTGCAACATATCTCCCTGCAACTCATCACCATCAGACAGAATAACAGCTTTTTCCACCGTATGCTGCAGCTCACGGATATTACCAAACCAAGGATGATCAAGCAAACGGCGGGCAGCCTCAGGGCTGAAAGATTGTACCGGTCTGCCATATTGCTGCGCATACTGTTCAAGAAAACGTTTCGCCAAAGGAAGAATATCCTCCTTACGTTCACGTAAAGCAGGTATATGTAAATGAATAGTATTGATACGATAAAGCAGATCTTCACGGAACTCTCCGTTCTTCACCATCTCTTCCAGGTTACGGTTGGTAGCACAAATTAAACGAATATTAGTAGGCTGAGGTGTATTACTTCCGACTTTCACAAAGCAACGTTTTTGAATAGCCGTAAGCAGCTTCGCCTGTAAATGATAAGGCAGATTAGCAATCTCATCCAAAAAGAGCGTTCCCCCATCAGCAGCCTCAAATCGTCCAACACGGTCGGTATGCGCATCCGTAAATGAACCCTTCACATGACCAAACAACTCACTTTCGAACAACGATTCTGTAATGGCTCCCATGTCCACAGCAACCATCGGTCCCTCTCTACGATTAGACAGCCGATGAATCTCACGTGCCAACATATCCTTTCCCGTACCATTTTCTCCTGTAATCAAAATATTGGCATCGGTCGTACTGACTTTCTCAACCAGCATACGCAAAGGACGAATTGCCTGCGAATTCCCCCAATACATACCGGCATCGGATGTTGCCGGAACTGTTACTACCTTTTTTTTACCTTTGCGCGCATCTGCTATTCGGGCATATGCTTCCTGAAGCGTCTGTACCAGACGGGCATTCTCCCAAGGCTTTACAACAAAATCGGAAGCACCTTCTTTTATTCCAGTTACAGCAAGGTTTATATCAGCATACGCCGTGAAAAGCACCACTTCAGTTTGTGGACGGAGGCGTTTAATCTCGCGTAACCAATAAAGCCCTTCGTTCCCGCTATTAATACCTGATGAAAAATTCATATCAAGCAATACCACATCGACAGCCTCCCGGTTCAGCAAAGTTGGGACTGTAACAGGAGAATCTATTGTTATTACACGCTCAAAGTATTCTCCTAACAAATATTGTAGGGAAGTCAAAATGTTTCGGTTATCATCAACAACCAGCAAAATTCCTTGTTTAGCCATACTCTTTTTATTTGCAGTCATGCAAAGATACGTAAAGATAAAATAACGAAATGGGTAACAGGTGACAAAAAATTAGACACCTACTGTCTAATTTTTTGACACAACAAGGAAAGACGAGCACAACACAACAACTGATAATCAATACATTACTCTTTTGGCACGATATTTGAATTAAAGACAGCGAATAAAACGAACAATGCATGAAAAGAAATATCACAATAAAGAAATCAATCTTGCTACTGACTTGCTTATGCAGCCTTAATCTGACAGCGCAAGAAGCTTGGGACGTAGACCGGTGCATGACTTATGCTGTCAACCATAACCGCACGGTTAAGCAGCGTAATCTGGAAGCCGACAACTACCGTCTGGAACGCATGAAAGCAATCGGACAATTTTTGCCGGGTGTATCAGGAGGAGTAAGTGCACAATATAATTTCGGACGTTCGGTCGATCCGGAAACCAATACTTACAAGTCGGAATCAACTTTCAATAATGGTTATAGTATGGAAGCCTCCATCTCTATTTTCCGAGGAGGAAGTCTGATTAATCAAGTACGAAAAAGCAAAGCCAACCTGCTATTAGGCAAAGCAGCCCTGCAAGAAGCACGCGACAATACCGCACTGGAAACATTTCAGGCATATATCGACGCACTTTATTACTATGGCACTACACGACTTGCCAGACAGAAACTGACAGAAAGTGATTCCTTGCTTTATAAAACTCGCAGGCAAGAAGAGCTGGGTTTAAAAGGAATGTCGGATGTTGCACAGATGGAAGCACAACAAGCTACTGATGCCTACAACCTGACTCATCAGCGTAATCTATACGAAACAGCCATGCTGACTCTGAAACAAAAAATGAATTTTCCAACCGAAGACTCCCTGATACTCGATACATGTCTGTTGGAGCAATCAGCTTTCGAACAAATACAACTGACAACAGAACACGCCGACGAAGTATTCCGTCTTGCACTGACATACAATCCAACACTAAGACAAGCCGAAATGCAAAAACGTTCGGCCAACATGGATCGTAAAATAGCATGGAGCTCGGTAGTTCCATCTATTACTTTCTACGGAGGCATTTCAAGTTCCTATTATAAAGAATTACATAAAACGGGATATCCGCAGTTTTCCACTCAGTTCGAAAACAATTTTGGTTCTTATTTCGGCATTAGTATGAGTATCCCTATTTTCAATCGCTTGTCGGGTATTGCCAACATGCGTCAGGCTCGGAATAATTATCGCATAGCTACCGAACAGTACGAAGCTCAAAAAGAAGAACTTCAAAAACTGGTACAACAAGCCGTACAAGACCGTGAAGGCTACTTGAAAGAAAGCATCCAGATGGAAAAGAAGGTAGCTTCCGATTCACTCGCCTACCACGTTACGCGACGCAAATACGAAGAAGGACTTATGACTTCACTTGACGTACAAAATAACGCTGCCACACTACTGGAAAGCCAAACAGGGCTATTACAGAGTAAACTTACCTATCTGATGAAATGCAGACTGGTAGATTATTATAAAGGACAAGATATTATCAGAAACAAAGAATAAAATATTACGCACTATGGATATACAACTGGAAAAGAAAAAAGGCATTCAAAAGAAACACATTCCTTACATAGCTGGAGGAGTCATCGTTCTGCTACTATTAATCTGGATCATTTTCGGTAACCACGCATCTACATTAAGAGTGGAAGCCTCTTCGCTTAACATAGCTGATGTAACATTCGGCAAATTCAATGATTATATCCGACTGAACGGGCAAGTACAGCCTATCTCCGTCGTCCAACTGAGCCCGGAAGAAGGAGGAATCGTACAGGAAAAGGTAGTAGAAGAAGGAGCACATGTAAAAAAAGGAGATGTCATTCTCCGCCTCAGCAATTCAAACTTAGACTTGCAGATTCTGAATGCAGAATCAGAACTTGCCGAAAAACAAAACTTATTGCGTAATACGCAGGTTACCATGCAACAAGATAAACTAAACAACGAAACCGAAAAAGTACAGCTCGATATTGATACACGCCGCAAGCAACGTACCTATCTTCAATATAAACGTTTATATCAAGAACGCCTTATTAGTCGGGAAGAATACCTTCAGGCTAAAGAAGACTACGAAGTTGCACAAAAGAAACATGGATTGATTACCGAGCGACTGGTACAAGATTCTATCTATCGCAACATACAAATGGACCAGATGGAGGACAATTTACAGAACATGCGAAAAAATGTACTGCTGATTCGTGAAAGAAAGGATAAGCTGGAAGTTCGCGCTACTATCGACGGTGAGCTTGGGCTGTTGGATGCGGAATTAGGACAGAATATTACCGCCGGACAAATGATCGGGCAAATAAACGACCTTTCCGACTTCAAAATAGAAGCCATGATAGACGAGCATTATATCGATCGGGTAACCAATGGACTTCCAGCTACCTTTGAACGACAGGAAAACACATTCAAGTTGAAAGTCCGCAAGGTATATCCCGAAGTTCGTGAAGGCCGATTCCGCACCGACTTTGTTTTCGAAGGTAAACGTCCTGATAACATCCGAAGCGGACAAACTTATTACATCGACCTGCAGTTGGGAGAGCCTACTGAAAGTGTTCTGATACCTAAAGGTACCTTCTTCCAAGTAACCGGAGGTAACTGGATTTTCGTAGTCGACAAAGAAGGGAAGAAAGCTTATCGCCGTAAAATCCGTATCGGACGACAGAACCCGCAGTATTACGAAGTACTGGAAGGACTGGAAAAAGGAGAACGAGTTATTGTTTCCGGATATGAAAGTTACAAAGACAACGAAGTACTGGTACTAAACTAAAAAGCTAAGATAATGATGAAAAAGATAGCAACTATATTAACGAGTTTGGTAATGGCCTGTTTATGTGTAAACTGTGCCAGTGCAAAAGGAGGAAACAAAGAACAAGTAAGTGAAACCCGTAGTGTGAGTGCTTTCCATTCCATCGAAATGGAAAGTATAGCAGGAGTATATTTCACGCAATCCGACACCTATTCGCTTCGTGTAGAAGGTGAAAAAGAATGGGTGGACCTGACCAGATGCACCGTTAAGAATGGGAAATTACTGATTACGTGGGCCAAAGAAAGAAAGAAAACAAGCAAGCAGGTAAATGGACTTTTCATTTACCTCAGTGCACCCGATTTACAGGAAGTTGTTTTAGACGGAGTTGGTTCCTTTGAGTGTAAATCCCGTCTGAACCTGAAAAACATCAAATTTGAGATAGCAGGGGTAGGCAGCCTGAATGTAGCCGATTTGCATGCCCGCAACGTAAAAGTCTCTCTGGAAGGAGTAGGCAGTGGTGAACTGACAGTAGATTGTGACCAACTGGATGCCAATGTGGACGGTGTGGGTAGTCTTACCCTGAGCGGGAAAGCCCAATCGGCTCATATTTCAAAAGATGGCCTCGGCAGTGTTTCTACCCGACGATTGAAAGTCGGTGACTAAAAATTACAGCTACAAGTTAAGCACAAAACGAATTATGAATACACTTTTCAGAAATTTCTCACATACTTTCCGGCGTTTCTTTACGGCCAGCATACTAAACCTGCTGGGGTTAAGCATCGCCTTTGCAGCCTGCTTTGTCATCCTGACACAGGTAGACTACGACTATAACTACAACAAAGCCTATCCGGCACACGATCGCATCTACCGGGTAGAAGTAAATCCAGGTGGAGAATACGGCTGGCAAATCTGGCTGGCTCGTCCATTCTGTGAACTAATAGGAACTGCATCCCCTCATATACAAGCCTTTTCGATAACTTCATTATCAAACTATCCCAGTGATTTTGAAGTAGATGAACACATTTATTCAGAACTTGAGTTTACCGGATTTGGGGATTACCTGGAGGTATTTCAGCCTACTATGGTATGCGGCACGACTGCTTCTCTCAATGAACCCGGTCAGGTCCTGATTTCCGCATCCATGGCTCGTCGTTTTTTCGGTACCACGGATGCCATTGGCAAGACCCTTTACACAGGCCATAAATCTCATAATTATCCATCGGTAATTGGAGGTGTCTATCAGGATATGCCGGAAAACTCCCAGTTGGGTAACTGTGTGTTCTCTTCTTTTCGTTCGGATTTGAACAAAGATTCCTGGACAAACTGGAATTATACTATGTATATCCGGCTCGACAATCCGGCTTCATTGGCCGATGTACAGCAGTCGGTCATCGAAAACTGCAAGCAGAAGATTCCAAGAGACCGGATCAGCGGAACTGAAGATTGGGAGAATTTCATTCATTTTACGCCGCTGGACGAAGTACACTATTCTACGATAGGCAACAAGGCAGCTACCAGCAAAGCAGCTTTGTACCTACTGCTGTGTGTATCAGTACTGATTCTGCTAACGGCAGCAGTCAACTACATGAACTTCTCACTGGCAGAAACTCCCATGCGGTTACGTTCCATCAATACCCAGAAGGTGCTGGGTGCTTCCACTGTCTCTTTGCGGATATATCTGCTATTAGAATCGGTATTGGTTTGTGTATGCGGATTCCTGTTGTCCTTGCTCTGGCTCTACCTGCTGAAAGGCACCCCTCTAAGTACCTTAGTGGCATCCGATCTTTCGTTGACGGCTCATCCGATCCTGCTGGCCGCTTTAGGGGGAATCGCCGTATGCATGGGTTTGCTGGCCGGAGCTTACCCCTCTTATTACGTCACCTCTTTCCAGCCGGCACTGGCATTGAAAGGCTCGTTCGGTCTTTCCCCGAAAGGCAAAATGCTGCGTACGTTTTTGGTTTGTTTCCAGTTTTTCGTCTCTTTCATGCTAATTATTTCTGTAGGCATCATGTACCTGCAAAGTCATTACATACAGAACAGTGATTATGGTTACGATAAGAGTGTGGTTCTGGTAGGTGAAATTCCTGACGAACTCCTCGATCGCAGAGAAGCGATTGTCAGTGAATTGTCTGGAATTTCGGGCATAGAAGGAATCTCCATTTCCCAGTTCGTATTGAACTCGTCCGATAACTACATGTCGTGGGGAAGAGGAAGTGAAGACCGTTCCATCAATATGGTCTGTTTTCCGGTAGATTACCGCTACTTGTCGGTGATGGGAATCAAGATAACTGAAGGACGTGATTTCAAACCGGGTGACGGAGATGTGTATATTTTCAACGAAGCGGCCCGAAAGAAATATCCTTGGATGAGAGTCGATGAACCGGCTGTCCCCGAAGATTATCCGATCGTGGGATTCTGTGAGAACATCCGTTTCAGCAGCTTCCGCAACAACGATGCCGCAGAGCCGATGGCCTTCTTTATTTACGGAAAAGATCATGCTGACTGGGATGCCAACAGCATCTTGAACATCCGGGTAGCTCCGGGAGTAGACAAGGTGGACATGCTTCACCGCTTGACAGAGGCCGCAGAAAAGATAGCGCCGGGGCGTGACTTCAATTTCAGGTTCATGGATCAAGTGATTGACCAGAACTACCATCGGGAACTGCGTTTCACTCATCAGATTCTGTTGTTCTCCTTAATCGCTATCGTACTCAGCATAATTGGTGTATTCGGCCTTACGCTGTTCGAAAGTGAATACCGCCGCAAGGAAATCGGAATCCGGAAAATCTTAGGAAGCTCTACCGGTAAAATTCTTTATATGTTTACCAAGCGTTATCTCGTCATGCTGGTGATCTGCTTCCTGCTGGCAGCCCCCTTCGGCTGGTGGATTGGGCATGACTGGCTGGAAAGTTTTTCTGACAAAACCCCAATCCATGCTTGGATATTCGTCATTTCTTTCCTGCTGGTCAGCCTCATTACGATACTGACAGTGACCTTCGAGTGCTGGAAGAATGCCAACGAGAATCCGGTACGAAGCATCAAAACCGAATAATATTATTTCCCATGAAAACACTTGTCCGTAACTTTTCGCATACGTTCAGACGCTTCTTTACTGCAAGCATACTGAACATCTTAGGGCTAAGCATAGCCTTTGCATCCTTCTTTGTCATCATGACACAGGTGGACTATGACTATAATTTCAATAAAGGATATAAAGACTACGAAAAGATTTTCCGAGTGGAAGTCAAACCCACACCAAACTCCGACTGGCAGTTGTGGATGCCCCGTCCGTTATGTGAACTGATACAGACTTGTTCACCACACGTAAAGTCAATATCCATAACCAATGCATTTATGGCGCAAGCCGACTATGAAGTAAACGGAAATGTATTCAACGAAACGACTTGTTGCGGCTTTGGCAATTTTCTGGAAACGTTCCAGCCCAAAATGATAAATGGTTCTGCCAATGCACTGAACCAGCCCAAAACAATTCTCATTTCAGAATCAATGGCAAAACGTTTTTTCGGAACAGTAGATGCGGTTGGACAAAGCATTTTCAAAGACAAACGGTCCAGCAATAATGAATGGACTATCGGAGGGGTATACAAAGACTTTCCAGAAAACGCACAGATAAGAAACTGGATCATGATGCCCAACGATCCCAAAGAAAATAAAGACAGGTGGAACAACTGGAATTACACTTGTTACATACGTTTGGATCATCCGGATTCGGCACCCGAAATAGAAACGCTTATTGAGGGAATTGTCAAGAAGAATAATCCCGAATATGCATCAGAAGGGAGTGACAGCATTTCCTCCTCTATAGTTCATTTATCACCATTGGCGGACGTTCATTTTTCTACCATAGCAAACAAAAGTGCAAGCAGCCGTACTACAGTTTACCTGTTGATATGTATTTCTTTCCTGATTGTAGTAATAGCGACTATCAATTTCATGAATTTCTCGCTGGCAGAAACCCCGATGCGCATCAAGAGCATCAATACCCAGAAAGTATTGGGAGCAACAACCCGTTCACTTCGCCTCAGCCTGATAGCAGAATCCGTACTTATCAGTACCATTGCTTTCATACTTTCTCTGATAGAGGTACTGCTATTGAAAGATTCCGGTCTGCAAGACCTGGTAAGTGCCGGACTACAGCCTTTGGAACATCCGATACTGCTCACCATTACTTTCTGCCTGAGTCTGCTCATGGGATTCTTAGCCGGCATATATCCCTCCTATTATGTTACATCGTTTGCACCGGCACTGGCACTAAAAGGCTCTTTTGGTCTTTCTCCTAAAGGACGTACCTTGCGTACAGCTCTGGTATGTATCCAGTTCTTTGTTGCCTACATGCTCATAATCGGAGTAGGAATCATGTATATGCAGAGCCGCTATATCCGGACATCCAACTATGGATATGATAAAGAGGTCATCATCACAGGAAACATGACAACGGAAACTCAGGCACAGAATGATGCCGTAGTAAACGACCTGTCCCGTATTCCCGGGGTAAAAGGAGTAGCTTTTTCAATGTTCATTCTAAGCTCTGCCGACAACTACATGAACTGGGCCATGGATTACAACAATACAGTTGTACAATTTGATGTAATGCCTGTTGATTATCATTTTCTGGATGTAATGGGAATCCATGTAACAGAAGGACGAAACTTCAAGCCGGGCGACGGAGATGTCTATATCTTCAACGAAGCGGCACGCAAAAAATATCCCTGGATGAAAGTCGACCAGACCGCTCCAGACAATCATTTAATCGTAGGATTTTGTGAGAACATCAAATACAGCAGCTTCCGTAACGATGACAACACGCAGCCTATGGCCTTTTTCATTTATGGAAAAAACTTTGAGAAAATAGGTCATCAATGGCAGCAAGCCATCAATGTTCGTGTATCGGCAGGAGTAGATAAGATTGCGATTATCCAGTCACTCCAGAAAACGATGGAAAAGTTTACCCCCGGACACGACTTCAATTTCCGGTTCATGGATGAAGTACTCGATGCCAACTACCGGAACGAATTGCGCTTCACCAAGCAGATCCTGCTCTTCTCACTCATTGCCATTGCCATCAGCCTGACAGGAGTGTTCGGACTCACCATGTTCGAAAGCGAGTACCGAAGAAAGGAAATCGGAATCAGAAAGATTATGGGAAGCTCGACCACACAGATTCTGTACATGTTCAACCGGAGATATATACTTATACTTACCGGATGCTTCATCGTGGCAGCACCGTTCGGATGGTGGATCGGACAGCACTGGCTGCAAGGATTCGCAGAAAAGACTCCTGTCAGCCCGTGGATATTCATACTGTCATTCCTGCTGGTTACGCTCATTACCATGCTTACCATCACTGTACAGAGTTGGAAAAATGCTCGCGAGAACCCGGCAAACAGCATCAAAACCGAATAATAAAAACAAATTAATTATATGAAAGGACTAAAAACTTACTTCACTTTTCTGCACCGTAACAAGCTGTTTACGGTTGTCAATATCGCAGGACTAAGTATCTCACTGATGTTTGTTCTGCTAATAGCCGACATGGTAACCCGCCAACTATCGGTAGACAAAAATTTAAAAGATACCGACCGTATCTGTGTATTTGCAAGCGAAAATACAGCAGCCGGACATTATCTGCTGGGAGAAAAGTTGCAAAGCCGTTATCCTGAAATAGAAGACTGGTGTGCTTACACCGGAAATTTCGGAATACAGACCCGCATCAACGAAAACCCGACCCAGATTCAGACACTCGTTGTCCGCAAGAACTTTTTTCAGTTCTTCAGTTATAAGCTGGCAGAAGGGAATCCGGCACAAGTACTGGTAGACGACCATAGCATCGTTCTCAGCCGTTCGTGCGCCAATCGTCTGTTCGGCAATGAACCTGCCTTGGGAAAAGTACTGGAATTGGACATGCCGGATGCGAAAGGAAACAGCAACCAGAAGTTCACCGTAACCGGTATTATGGAAAACATCGAAAACTCTTTGCTCAAAGAATCGACAGAAGCTGTTATCCCTTACGAAAACATCAGCGAACTGAACTCAACAATCAGCCTGACAGATGGTATGATGGGCAATGCCACCAGCGCACTTGTATTCTTCCGCACCGCAAAAGGCGCCGATCTGAATACGAAGGCAAACGACATTCTCTCCTATCTGAAAGATTGCTGGTGGATCTATAACCGAGGAATGTTCAAGGAAGTACAGTTCGTGCCATACAATCAGTTTTACTTCCACACAGAAACGCCTTCCGGTTCTACAGAAGTCAACCAGTACAGCTTCCGCATGGTCGTACTTTTCTTTATCATCGGAATTATCATCTTGTTCATGGCCATCTTCAACTATGTCAACATGAGCATTGCACAAACCACCTACCGCGCCAAGGAAATGGCAACCCGCAAGTTGCTCGGTTCTTCCCGTTCCGACATATTCTGGCGCATGATAGGCGAATCGTCCATTATGACCGTTATCGCCTTCATACTGGGATTTCTGCTGGCAAAAGCCGCCGAACCGGTTGCCATGGACCTGCTGGGCGTAAAGCTCGACCTGACGGGCGACTTGTCTTTTGTGACCTGTCTGGCTTACCTGCTGCTTATCGTCGTGCTGTCATTCATCTCCGGCTTTGTACCGGCTACCATCCTGTCTAATTATAATCCACTGGACGTTGTAAAAGGACACTTCCGCCGGAAAACCAAAACTGTATATTTGCGTGTGCTGAACATTGTACAAGACGGACTGACCATCGCCATGTTGAGTTGTGCCATTTACTTAAGTGTACAAATTTACCGCATACTGGACGAACCATTAGGCTACACCTACGGAAACATTCTCTGCCTTACTCCAGCAGCAGAACAGGAAACTCTGCTCACTTTCCGCAATGAAGTACAAAAACTACCTTTTGTGAAACGGGTAAGTTTTACCCAAGGAACTCCGATAGACGGAGGGAATAATCATACGATGGTGGTTATGGTTCAAGGGGCTCCCAAGGACATGAGTTTTCAGACATTTAAAGTAGACTCAGCCTTTATCGACATGTTCCGGATACAAATCTACGAAGACCACAAAATGTCATTCGACAAGAACAACTGGTTTATCAGTGAATCGGCCTCCAAAGACCTCGGAGGTGCAACCGACTATGTAAGCGACGAGCGGGGACGTAGTTTCTCCATTGCCGGATTGTTCAGAGATTTTCACATCCGTTCGGTCATGAGTGAGCAGCACCCCTTACGGCTGCAAATACTCCCCGCCGACAAAATTTATCCGTGGACTATTCTGGTGGAAGTACAAGACGGAAATCCGGCTGCCTATGGCAAGCAAATCAACGAGTTATACAGCACCATAACCAAAGGAGCGCCGTTCAGTTCAAGCTGGTACAAAGACCAGATTGTCGAACAGTACAGCGATATCATCAGCATGAACAAGCTGATTGGTATTTTCACTTGTGCCGCACTGGTCATCTCATTGTTAGGACTGACTGCCATGAGTATCTATTTCATCGCTCAGCGCAAGCGTGATATTGCCATTCGCAAGACCTTCGGCTCCAGCAGCCGCAACGAAATGCTGCAACTGATGAAATTCTCATTCTCATCGTTGCTCATCAGCCTGATAATAGCCGTACCACTTATGATATTCGGCATACACACCATCGACAAGATTGTAGCCTACGACAGTAGCTTCCCTTGGTGGGTTCCGCCAACAGCTTTTGCCGTCATCACCCTTATCTCACTGGGTTCGGTATTCTTGATCAGCCGGAAAGCTGTGCGAGAGAATCCGGTAAACAACATTAAAACCGAATAACAATAAATCTGTTCAGGGCACTTGCGGAAAAGCAATGTCCTGAACAGATTCACTCTTATTTCACATTTATAGCAAAAATAAGGCAGCTATATATTCACACAAATCTGATTTGCAGACATATCGCAAAGCTGTTTCACAAACATCTGCTTATCTTTCGGAGATAGTATAACATACTTTTTGCCATACGTTATCTTGACTCTGTCTAAGGATGCCGCAGGAGCCGATAGGAGCGTATGGGTATTGGCAATTTCTGTTATCTCGTCAATATTAATGCGCTCGCTATAGAAAAAAGCATAATGTACCCGCAAGACCTTTCCTTCTATCGTGTATTTTATACCGAAAAGAAGTAACAAGGTAAAAATAAGCATAAACAAAATAATACTGAATTCCACAACAGAAAACTCGTTCACAACGATAAGTGTCAACGGTATACCCAAGGCTACCAGAATGAGAATCAGCAACCAACTATCTACTTTTGATCTATATACTTGTTTCATGGTTTATCGGTCATTATCTAACGTGAATATATGGGGAAAATATAATCTATTGAAAAATAAGAGCATTTCATATTACTACCATTTCCTTAAAGCCTAAATTTACAGAATTTTATTGTACGACGGATGATGTTTGCAAAGAATCTGTGTTGCAACAGAAAAAATCAGCCACAACTTCTTCACTAACTTCGTTAATAACTTCTTATCCACCATCGCGGTATATTATTTTATCTTCATAAATAAGCAATTTAATAACAAGAGACTAAAGCAACAATATACATAATTGCCGACATTCCACAAAAGACTTGCCGACACAAAAAAGAAAGACCGTAAAATCTCCATTATTTTTGTACAAACTTTTTTTGTTTTTGTACAAAAAATAAAAAAACATCGAGACGTTTTTCTCTAAACATGCTGAAGCTTATTTCACACATGCCCGCATCCTGCCTAATATCTTTCAACTCCTTCTCCCAGCGTCAGGAAAAAAATCGTTTGCTTTTGGTTATTCCATGAAAAAGACTAACTTTGTTATTTGATAAATTTCTAAAAAGCATCACACAATGAAAGAGTTTCTGAAATACACCTTTGCTACCGTCTGCGGTCTGATCCTGACGGGAGTAGTCTTTACAATTCTGGGAATCATCAGTCTTGCCGGAATAGTTGCTTCTTCTTCCGGAACGGAAACCGTGGTAAAAGACCGTTCGGTATTTGTTCTCGAACTGAAAGGCAGTGTCATAGAACGCTACCAGGAGAATCCGCTCATGCAGTTCTTGGGAGAAGACTATACGACTTACGGACTGGATGACATTCTGACTTCCATCCGCAAAGCAAAGGAAAATGACAAAATAAAGGGAATCTACATTGATGCTGGTGCTTTTGCCTGCCAGACAGCCTCCATGCAGGCGATACGAAACGCGCTGGTGGACTTCAAGAAAAGCGGCAAGTTTATCGTGGCTTATGCCGGAACCTATTCACAAGGAACTTACTACATCGCAAGTGTTGCCGACAAGGTCATAGCCAATCCTTCGGGAAGCATCGGCTGGCACGGTCTGGCTGCACAGACCATGTTCCTGAAAGGTCTGCTCGACAAGGTGGGCGTGGAAATGCAGGTTTTCCGTGTAGGAACATATAAATCGGCTGTGGAACCTTACATTGCTACGGAAATGAGTCCGGCAAACCGCGAGCAGACACAGGCTTTTATCGGCTCTATCTGGCAACAGATTCTGAACGAGGTTTCCGAATCCAGAAAGATTCCTGCCGATTCTCTGAATGCTCTCGCCAGTCGCAACATGGACCTTCAGCCGGCAGAGCTCTATCTCAGTACCGGTCTGGCTGATACACTGATGTATAAGGACGAAGTGCTGGCCTATCTGAAACAGTTGACTGACTGTAAGGAAGATGATAAGCTGAATACGCTTTCGCTGGAAGATATGATAAACGTAAAACGGAATGTACCGAAAGATAAAAGTGGTAACATCGTTGCCGTGTATTATGCTTATGGTGAAATAGACGGAAGTGAGTCAAACGACGGAGAAGGCATCAACTCCGAAAAGGTCATAAAGGATTTGCGTAAGTTACGCGAAGATGAAAGCGTGAAGGCAGTTGTGCTGCGTGTTAACTCTCCGGGAGGAAGTGCCTACGGTTCCGAACAGATATGGCGTGAGGTTTCGCTGCTGAAACAGGAAAAACCGGTTGTTGTGTCCATGGGTGACTATGCCGCTTCGGGCGGTTACTATATATCTTGTGCTGCCGACTGGATTGTAGCCGAGCCGACAACTCTGACTGGCTCTATCGGAATCTTCGGTCTGGTTCCCAATGCGGAAGGATTACTGAAAGACAAGTTAGGACTGAATTTTGACGTTGTTAAAACCAATGAGCTGGCAGACTTGGGTATTTTAACCCGTCCGTTCAACGAAGAGGAAAGAACACTGATGCAGAATATGGTCAACAAAGGATATGAACTCTTTACGAAACGTTGTGCCGACGGCAGAAAAATGGATATTGAGGATATCAAAAAGATAGCCGAAGGACGTGTATGGACCGGAGAAATGGCAAAGGATCTGAAACTGGTCGACGAACTGGGAGGACTGGATAAGGCTGTAGATGCAGCGGTTTCGCGTGCCAAAATAGACCGCTATACCGTGGTAAACTATCCGGAAAAAGAGGATTTCTTTACTTCTCTGCTTAACACAACTCCGGAACGTTACATCAACAGCCGTATGCAGAATAACTTCGGTGAATATTACAGCGGGCTTCGTTTCCTGAAGAATCTCAAGGATGCCGACCGTTTACAGGCTCGTATGCCGTTTGATCTGGTTATCAAATAAAGCGCCGGTGCCTGATGAAACCTAAAAGAAAAATAAAAATCTACTACGGACTGCTGCCGCTGGCTTGCCTTTACCGGCTGGTGGTAAGTATACGCAACTGGATGTTCGACAGAGGTATTCTTCATTCACAGTCCTTTCCGATACCTGTCATCTGCGTAGGCAATATCAGTGTGGGTGGAACTGGAAAGACTCCTCATACGGAATACCTTATCCGGCTGTTGCGGAAAGACTATCAGGTAGCAGTTTTGAGCCGTGGATACAAACGGAAATCTGAAGGATTTGTGCTGGCAACTCCCGAAACGACTGCCGAAGCGATAGGCGACGAGCCTTACCAGATGGCACATAAATTTCCGGATATTTATGTGGCTGTAGACCGCAACCGCTGTCACGGCATCAGTCAACTGACGGACGGTCATACGGCTCCCGGAGTACGGGTCATCGTACTGGACGATGCTTTCCAACATCGCTACGTGAAGCCGGGACTGACAATCCTGCTGATAGACTACAATCGCCCGATTCATCTCGACCGGATGTTGCCGGCAGGACGATTGCGGGAACCGGAAAGTGGCAAGAAACGCGCCGACATCATCATCGTGAGCAAATGTCCGGCACAACTGAGTGAAGCGGAACAAGAGGCTCTGCGAAATGCAATTGCTCCCCTGCCCTGCCAGCAGCTCTATTTTACTACGCTGGCGTATGGTAGGCTGCAACCTCTCTTTTCGGCAGAACCGGAAAAAAGGTTAGAAGAAATCCGAAAGGATGAACATATCCTGCTGGTAACAGGCATTGCTTCGCCCGCAGCTATCATCGACAAGCTGTCGGATTACACGCAGTTCATTACCCCGTCGACTTTTCCCGACCATCACGACTTTGATGCGACGGATATGAAACTGATAATGGAAGCCTTCAAGAAACTTCCCGAAGGTAAGCGCTTTATCGTTACCACCGAAAAGGATGCGGCACGGCTTATCACCCATCCGCTACTGGATGAAGCGCTGAAACCTTATATATATGTGCTGCCGGTAGAGGTAGCTTTTTTGAACGAAGAAGAACATTTATTTAACCAAAATATAATCGAGTATGTTAGAAAAAATTCAAGAAACAGCAGCTTTTTTAAAAGCTAAAATGCACACTCATCCCGAAACGGCCATCATTTTAGGCACAGGTCTGGGCAGTTTGGTACACGAAATTACCGATAAATATGAAATAAACTATTCCGAAATTCCTAACTTCCCGGTATCGACAGTAGAAGGTCACAGCGGTAAGCTGATTTTCGGCAAGCTGGGCAACAAGGATATCATGGCCATGCAGGGACGTTTCCACTTTTACGAAGGTTATTCGATGAAGGAAGTAACTTTCCCCGTACGTGTCATGCGTGAACTGGGCATCAAGACTTTGTTCGTATCGAATGCTGCGGGAGGTACAAACCCGAATTTCGAAATCGGCGACCTGATGATCATTACCGATCATATCAACTTCTTCCCCGAACATCCGCTGCGTGGAAAGAACATCGACTACGGACCTCGCTTCCCGGATATGAGCGAGGCTTATTCGAAGGAGCTGATTGCAAAAGCACTCGAAATTGCGAAAGAAAAGGGTATTAAAGTGCAGCAGGGTGTATACATCGGCACACAGGGACCGACTTTCGAAACTCCGTCGGAATATAAGATGTTCCGTATTTTAGGAGCCGACGCAGTAGGTATGTCCACCGTGCCCGAAGTAATCGTAGCCAATCATTGTGGCATCAAGGTATTCGGCGTATCAGTCATTACCGACCTGGGCGTGGAAGGCAAGATTGTCGAGGTTTCACACGAAGAGGTACAGAAGGCTGCCGACGAAGCACAGCCGCGCATGACTACCATCATGAGAGAACTTATTAACAGAGCGTAAAAAAACTATGCACGAAGGAAATAGAACTGAAATATCAACTCTCGGTGAGTTCGGACTGATCAAGCATCTCACCGAGGATATTAAATTACAGAATGAGGAAAGCAAGTACGGCGTAGGCGATGACGCTGCCGTGCTCGACTTTGCCGGAAAGCAGGTGCTGGTCACAACCGACCTGTTGATGGAAGGTGTACACTTCGATTTGGTTTATACTCCACTGAAGCATTTGGGATATAAATCGGCAATGGTGAATTTCTCGGATATCTATGCCATGAACGGTACCCCTAAGCAGATTACTGTATCGCTGGCGGTATCCAAACGTTTCTGCATCGAAGATCTGGAAGATTTTTACGACGGGGTGAAACTGGCTTGCCAGCTGCATCATGTAGATATCGTGGGTGGCGACACAACCTCTTCGGTTACGGGTCTTGCTATTTCTATCACTTGCATCGGTGAAGCCGACAAGGATAAGGTGGTTTACCGCAACGGAGCCAAAGATACTGACTTGATTTGTGTAAGTGGTGACTTGGGGGCTGCTTATATGGGACTTCAGCTGATGGAACGTGAGAAAGCGGTCTTTCAGGGAGAAAAGGATGTGCAACCCGATTTTGCTGGCAAAGAATATTTGCTGGAACGTTTCTTAAAACCGGAAGCACGCCGTGACATCATCGAACGATTGGCCAAAGCCGGCATCCAACCAACAGCCATGATGGATATTTCCGACGGTCTTTCTTCGGAACTGATGCATATCTGTTCGCAAAGCAAGACCGGTTGCCGTGTATACGAAGATCGTATTCCTATCGACTACCAGACGGCAGTCATGGCAGAAGAGTTCAACATGAACCTGACAACCTGCGCGCTGAATGGTGGTGAAGACTACGAACTTCTGTTTACAGTCCCTCTGACCGATCACGAAAGAGTTTCACAAATAGAAGGAGTGAAAGTCATCGGTCATATTACAAAGCCCGAACTGGGTTGTGCATTGGTTACTCGCGACGGTAACGAACTGGAGCTGAAAGCTCAGGGATGGAATCCGCTGAAAGCAGAATAATCCAATACAAACATATTGTAAATCCTGCTGTTCCTTTACGGAATAGCGGGATTTTTTATATAATTCCTACAGAAGTTGCATTTTATTTTACATTTTTTCCATAAATAATTTGCAGTTTCAAAAACTTTGCGTACCTTTGCAACCGCAAACGAGAAACACTCTTTGCAATAACAAATTGGTGCCATAGCTCAGTTGGTAGAGCAAAGGACTGAAAATCCTTGTGTCCCCGGTTCGATTCCTGGTGGCACCACTCAAAATCCTGATTCTTTCCGAATCGGGATTTTTTGTTTTCCCCAGGCACGCAAAAAACGGCAAAATATTACCGTTCGAGGTGGAGCAAAAGGTGGAGATAAAAGGTGAAGCAAAAATCTCCACCGAATTAGAGTCTTTCTCGCTGATTTGCAATATTTTGCGTGTCAAGAAAACGTGGTCGGTTTCCTACTTTTGTCCAAACTAAAAACTGTAGGAAAATGAAAAGAAGTTCATTCAATGTGCTTTTCTTCTTGAAGAAGACCAAGCTGCTGAAAAACGGAGAAGCATCCGTTTGTATGCGTATCACTGTAGATGGTACGCGAGTTGAAAACAACATCCGCAAAAGCATTGACCCGTCTCTCTGGAGTCAGGCTAAGGAATCCGCCAGAGGCAAAAGCCGCAAGTCATGTGATCTGAATGCCTATATCGAAAATGCGAGAATCAAATTACATCAGATTTTTTGTGAGCTGGAAGAACAGAACCAGCCTATAACGGCACGTCTGTTACAGGAAATATTTTTCGGACAGGACAAAGAACCGGAAGTGGTCCGCACCCTCATCGGCACCATGCAGGAACACAATGACCAATGCCGTGCCCTGGTCGGTAAAGACTATGCCCTGATTACCGTTCGCCGTTATGAAAGCTGCAAGCGCTATCTTGCCGAACTTATCAGACAGAAATACGGAAAGGATGATCTGCCGCTGGCGGAAGTCAACGGTGAGCTGGTACGTGCCTTTGAATTTTATTTGAAGACGGAAAAGGAATGTCAGCAGAATACCGTCATCCGTTATATGAAATGTCTGAAGAAGATTACCAATCTGGCACTGGCTAATGAATGGATAGCCAAAGACCCGTTTATCGGTATCAAGTTCCACGAAAAAGAAGTAATCCGTGAGTTTCTTACCATGGACGAACTGCTGACTATCTACCACAAGGAGTTTTCTCTGGAGCGAATCGCCGTAGTCCGTGATGTTTTTATTTTCGCCGCCTTTACCGGATTAGCTTTCATCGACGTGCAACAACTTTCCCCAGGGCACATCGTAAAAGATAACAACGGAAACCTGTGGATCAGGAAGCCACGTCAGAAAACAAAGAACATGTGTAACATTCCGCTACTGGATATTCCTTTGGAAATCCTGAGAAAATATGCAGATTATCCGGCCTGCAAAAAGAAAGGAGTATTGCTGCCTGTCCCCTGCAATCAGAAGATGAACAGCTATCTGAAAGAGATTGCCGACCTGTGTCTGATAAAGAAGAACCTGACTACCCACACCGCCCGTCACTCATACGCCACATCTGTCTGTTTGGCCAATGGGGTAAGCATTGAGAATGTAGCCAAAATGCTCGGTCACTCCAATATCAAGATGACGCAGCACTATGCAAGGGTACTCGACAGTTCCATTCTGAAAGATATGAATAATGTAAGGGATGTACTTTCAAATTGTCTGTAGCTTATGAAAAGAGAAATTATCCATATGGAGGACGGCAGAATTGTATTCCTGCTGTCCATCCTGATAAGATTCGTATGGACGAAGCCGAACTTGTCGGCTTGTTCAATGTGGTTGCACCGACCTTACGAGCAGCGAAAAAAAGAATATATAAACTTGAGATTTTGCAACCATTCACCGCAGAACAACATATTCCGTTAAAAGAGGGGTATCAGGTAGTCTATAACCTGGAAATGATATTTGCGCTTGCCTTTCAGATTAATACTTATCCGGCACAACAATTACGTGAGTATATAATAAGCAGACTGTTACAATCTGAAAAGTCAATGGTTATCTGCATGGTGAATGGAAATCATAAGTCATATCTAAAATGCTGATAAATATTGATTTTACTATTTCATGCGGATAATAAGCCGCAAAATTTGCGGTTAATACTACATAGCGTACCTAACATAATTACCCTTAAAATTAGAAACATATTGTATAGATCCGTTTTAACCTCAATAGCATAAGAGTATTTAAAGGGAAACATTCCTTACTACACTTAAGATTATAACCAACTACTAAATCGTATAATCATCACAATATACGGAAGGATATATCACCTTAAAATTACTTTCCCCAATAAAAGTTTTATCAATGATACATACTTGTATATGAGGCACTATAAAATATATTGTGTAAATGGAAATACGGGATTCAATTTAGAGTCTCGTATTTTTTATTTTATAGATTTGCAAAATGAAGAAGATTATGAAAGAAAAGAATCAAGTAGTGCCCGATGAGGTGTTAAGCAAGGAGTTCCTTAGCCAGTTCAAGACAGAAGCCGATGTGAGCAAGTTTCTGAAACAGTTGCATGCCCAGGTGCTTGAGAAGATGCTTGAAGGCGAAATGGATGCCCATCTGGGCTATGAAAAGAACTCAGTGGCCGGTAATAACAGTGGTAATTCACGCAACGGCAGCTATCCGAAGAAAATCCAGACCGAACATGGAGAGTCTGCCATTTTCATTCCACGTGACCGTAACGGCCAATTTGAACCGATAGCAGTGCCCAAACATGAAAGCCGTGGACTTTCTATAGAAAAGCTTGTTATCTCCCTATATGCCAAAGGAATGAGCGTTTCTGATATAGAAGAAGAGATGCGTGAGATTTATGAAATAGAGCTCTCTACATCTGCCATTTCCATCATTACCAACAAAGTCAATCAGGCGGCCCAGGAGTGGCAGAACCGCCCCCTTGATCCTGCTTACCTCATTGTCTGGATGGACGGTATTGTCTTCAAGGTACGGGATAACGGCAAGATCATAAACAAGACCGTTTATCTTTGTGTCGGACTGAAACAGAACGGCTTGAAGGAAGTTCTTGGCATGTGGGTCGGCAAATCGGAAAGTTCTTCTTTCTGGATGGGCGTCCTGACCGATTTAAAAGCCCGTGGAGTACAGGATATACTGATTACCTGTACCGACAATCTGAATGGATTTACGGATACCATCCGCACCGTATTCCCCCAGTCATCCACTCAGATCTGTGTGGTACATCAGATCAGAAACTCCTGTAAATATGTCGTTTATAAGGATAAGAAAGAGTTTACGGCGAATATGAAGAATATCTACATTGCGCCCAATAAGGAAGTTGCTGCCGCAGAACTTGACAACTTGGAAAAGAAATGGGGAGGAAAGTATCCATATGCCATACTTTCATGGAGAAACAACTGGGATGATCTGACTATTTTCTTCCAGTTCCCGCTGGAAATCAGAAAAATAATCTATACAACTAATCTCATTGAAAACCTGAACGGAAAAATCAGAAAGTACACAAAATCAAAGCTGTCATTCCCTTCGGACGATGCCGTAAAAAAGACCGTATATCTTTCGCTTATGGAAATTGAAAAGAAATGGACAATGCCTATTTCAAACTGGGGATTGATTATGAACCAATTTATGCTTATTTTTGAAAACAGAATCCAGATATAAGAAGAAACTTACAACTGAATCCTGTTTCTATTTACACAAAATTTTGGACAGTGTCTTAAATCTTCATTCCTTACATTACTTTTTCAGATAGTACTCATTTCCCTCTTGTCTATATTGCCACTACTCAAAGCAACTATCCTCTCGCCCCATTTTTGCATTCATACAATTATCAAAATATCAAATGACACGATGACATTTTGAACTTATTGAACTTTTGTGCAATCTTTATTATTCTTGCTCACCGCTATCCAAAATGCCTTTCTATCTCTGTTCATACAACTTTCAAACCTACGTATGCCGGCTTTAAAAAACTTCCCGGTATTGTATCTCGGTTTGTAGCAAACTCAATATAAGTAACCAATATTCCACAATCAATCAAGATGTAATAATCAGCAATCTGCTGAACCTAAGTTAATGATTATGGAGGAAATGAGTACCTCGGTTAATGTAACCTTTGTTTCTACCCAATAAACCAGTCTAAAAACAGCCTTTCAGAATATGATTCAGGCTTACAGGATTTGCCTAGCAAGTTGTACTTTTGTCACCACAAAATTCGTTTTGCGGTTTCAAAAGTGACTTGCCGACTGCCGGAGCAGCGGAGCAATGAATCGCTGTTTCGCAAGGCGAAAAAGTTTGTTCTTTGAAGAACGAACCATTTTAGACTATCCGTAGCTACATGATATGAGGTTACTACGGCCACAAAATACCTCAGTTAAAGCAACTTTGATATATAAGTCTTTTGCACTCGCTAAACAAAGATTCATTACCCATAAATCGTTTATCTAAACCAAAGGCCTAAATATCTTTATACCTACATTTTACGGTTTCCAAAGCTTCAAGTCCAAATACTTCTTTGCCTTCAAAAACATCGATAACCTTATCAGCCAACCAAAGAACAAGTATCTTATTAACATCAACCCCGAAATGCTCAGCTAACTTTATAACCTGATTCCTTTTTAACATTTTTACTGAACGTGAGAGTATCTATTTTTACTACCTGCGCAGACTTTTCGCGTACCTTTTCTCTATTTTTGCAGCGATAAAATGACAGAAACAAACAGTCCATGATACAAAATGTAGGATTTTATTTGCTGATTTCAAGGAAAATGGCTTTCTTTGTGTAAAGAAAAAACAAAAAGGAAGTACAACAACGAAACAGAAATAGTTCTACACATATTGCAAAACTTGTACTGACGAATTATTAGACCTGGTTGAATCTGGAAAATTTAAACATAGGAGTCTATAATGATTTGGTCAAAGCATGTTCTGTACCCCGACAAGGGGCATGGACTGACTTTAACTTATTTAGACTCCGCGGTTTTTCCAGAACCCAACCAGATAAATAAGAGAAGAGTGAGCACGTGCTCCTTTTTCTTTTTTGTTGCCGTGGACAGATATAGACCTTATAAATATGAAACACGTGAAGTTTTTGCCTTGGGTAGGCGATCGTTATCAGATCGGATGGAACGAAAGACGCATACTGGTGCTGGGCGAAAGTCATTATTGCCTTTCCCCCGAAGAAGCCGTACCGCAAATCACCAACCGGGTTATGACAGATTTGCTTGATGCAAACAGCGAGCATGAAAGCTACAAGAACACCTTTACAAAGTTTGGCAATGCCTTGATGGGAAAGCCACTCTCCTTTGACGAGAAAAAAGCGTTTTGGCATTCAGTCCTTTTCTACAATTATGTGCAAGTCCCCTTGCCAGCCGCCCGAATTGCCCCCACCGAAGAAGAGTTCGCCATATCCGAAACGGCCTTCTTTGAAGTGTTTGACACCTACCACCCCGACTACATTATCGTATGGGGCAAACGTCTTTACAATCACCTTCCCTGCAAAGGCTACCAGCTTCCCGACCTAACTTTGTCTGATAATGACGATATCGAGACATGGGCATATGAAACAGCAAGTGGCCATGTCGTGCAAGTACTGCCTATTACACACCCCTCTGCAGGCTTTGCATCAGATTATTGGCATGAAGCGATGCAGGCATTTATCAATAGAACATTATAGGCAGATTAATATTTATCTTAAAACAAAAAGTTATGGAACAAAAGAATTTTTATTGTGAGTATTGCGGTCACAAGTTCCCTAATGTCAGATTGTTTGCGACAGGCACCTGTCTACGCCACCCTGACGGCAGTAATAAAGGGTATCACAAACTCTATGAGGGTAGCGAAATGACAAAATACACTTGTAAATATTGCGGCAAGCAGTTTCCGTCCATTCAAGTGATGGTAGGGGGAACGTGTCCTTATCATCCGAAAGGAAGCAATAAGGGAAGTCATGCGCCGGCATTGTGATTGATATTAGTTTTTAGTAATTGTTACAATAACATTTTAGAATGACTAAGTTGGAAATTTGGTTGGCGATAGCCGAGTGTTTTAGAAGCCCGTCGGTTCAAGATTGCCCTTATAGGGAACTTCCATTTTATATGACTATTGATGATGTGTCTACTACAGATGATGGGAGGGCTGTAGTTAGTGGGTTAATTGCAACTGGTACTGTATATGTGGATGATTCTGTTAGAGTTGGGTGGGGTAGGCCTGGAATAGTTCAAGGCATTCTATTGGAAGGGACTCTTGAAGAGATAGAAATGGGGGAAGCAGGTGACCAAGTCAATATACTGCTGGATATTACCGATGATTCTCATATTGAGAATGGGGAAGGAATTTATCATGAATGCTTGGGTTCAAATTACCATATTGATTGGAAAAGACTCATTGAAGTGATTCAAGAAAAATTTGGGATTATGATGTTAAAGAAAGAACTTACTAAACGTGCTCATGATGTAGATAGCATTGTTTATTCAATTCAAGAGAAACTGGAAAAGCGCGCCACATCAAACTGTAACAATGCAACAAATAGTGACTTTAAACAAACCCAAAACACGGAAAGCAAAACCTCAGATAATACTCAAAAAGGTATTGAGAACTTATATAATGAATTGTTGTATATAATCCGTGATGCCCAACAAGATGTTTCGGAACTGAAAGGAGTAAATTCCTCTTTCAATACCATTAAACGAAATATTATAGAAAGACTGAATGAACAAGTTGAAATAGCAGGTAAGGAACTGTCTAAAGCGTTAAATAATACAGTTTGGGATAATCTTGTAATCGCATTTTTTGGAGAAACCAATGCCGGTAAAAGTACTATTATAGAAACTTTTCGTATTTTGTTTGATTTAAATAGACCGGGAGGAGACGGATTGATTGTCGGAGATGGCAGGCATGATTTCACTAAAACTTATGAGGAATACAAATTGTCTATTGGCGGTCACCAGTTCACCTTAATAGATGTGCCTGGCATAGAAGGTAATGAGGAGGAATTTAAAGATGTCATTCAAGTTGCGCTCCACAAGGCTCATTGCGTATTCTATGTGCAAGGGCACAATAAAAAGCCTGATGAAGCTACTGCAAGGAAAATAAAGAATTATCTTGGTGACTGGGTAAAGGTATATTCTATTTATAATGTGCGTGGTGGAGCTGGCAATTACGATGAAGAGGAAGAGCGTGAAGCACTTTTGACAGAAGGTATCCTAAAGACAGAAAACCTGATCCAGATAGAGTTTAAAAGAATATTGGGTGATGTATATGCCGGACATATCACGTTGCAGGCTCTTTTGGCAATGTGTGCTAAGGCTGTTTTTTCTGAACAGCGTGAAGACTTGATTAAAACTCAACAAAAGTTGCTTGGATATTTCGGGAGTGCTGATCGAATTCTACAATTCAGCCAGTTTCAAACTTTAATCAATCTTGTAGAACAAAAAGCCTCCAACTTCCATTCAGAGATTTTGGAGGCCAACAAGCAGAAATTGACATCACTAGCTGGTAAGATTTCCACTCAGATTTCTATTTCTATGAAAGTACAAAAGGAGGGTTTGAAGAGATTAGGTGACAATTTGAAAATTGTTGAACGAGAGGTTTGCAACAACTATCTTGATTCTGCTTATAGGAATATCTTAAATAAGTCAAAGAATGTAATAGATAGTATATATGGTAGTTTAAAAGCTAAGGTTTTTGAGCTTATAGATAATAAGGAAAAGGATATTAAGGAACGTGTCGAGCGCATACAAGAATGCTTATTGGAAGAACTTGAAAGTCGTATTATAGATATTGTTCGCGATGAACTTTCACGGGCGAACAATAACGCAAATCGAAAAATTAAAGAACTTGATGGTATTCGCTTGGCATCCATCAATTTTTATGCTAATGTTGACCTTGATGCGGAAATTGATTTCACTGAAGCTCTGTCTGAATTGGATATTGATTTAGATGATATATTAGGATGGGTAACCAAAACAGCGGGAACGGCTACTGCAGGTGCCGCTATCGGTTCTATAATTCCAGGTGTAGGAACTGTAATAGGTGCCGTAGTTGGTGCTGCTATAGGAGGAATAGCTCATGCAGCCAGTGGCGATGGAGGGAAAGCTAATGCAAAGAATAGCGTTTCTGATGCAGTCAGCAGAGCCAAGGGAAAAGCAAAACAGAATTTAGAGAAAGTACTATCTCCTGTTTTAAGAAGCATTGAGAACGAAAAGAAAAAACTTAAATCTTCAGCAAGGAGGGAACTGAATAACATAGAAATGCTGAATGAATCTATAGACTGCTTTAATGAGGGAATAGAAGCTTTTGTGAAACGATTAAAAGACAATGGATATGGAAGAATTTAATATACTGAGTAAGCGTGTCAGCAAACTTACATCGTTAAAACGTTTGCTGGAGTCTGGACTTGGCAACATCCCGGAATTGCAAACCTACATTGACAAGATCAACAGCATCATAAGCAACGTAAACGATGGTGAAATTAGTATTGTATTGTTAGGTAGTTTCTCAGATGGTAAAACGAGTGCAATTGCTGGGCTGTTAGGCCGTTTGGAGGATAACATGAAAATTGACAACGATGAGTCATCGGATGAACTGACTGTTTACCGTCCAAAGGATTTAAAGAAAGGCTTTAAGATTGTGGATACTCCGGGACTTTTTGGAACAAAGGAGAAAGAGATAAATGGGAAAGATGTCAAGTTCTCCCAAATAACCGAACGATACATTTCTGAAGCTCAAATTATTATATATGTATGTGATGCTGTAGTGCCATTAAAAGATAGCCATGTGGAGATAATCAGCCGCATTATGCGCAATTATCATAAGTTGGATAATACCATCTTTGCAATCAACAAAATGGATGAAGCAGGCTATGATTTGTTAGACACCGATGATTTTAGCAGAGGTTGTGAGATTAAAAAAGCAAATCTCATCTCGCGACTTCGCAGCACAATTAACTTGACTCCAGATGAAGAGAAACGTTTGCATATCGTTTGCATTGCTGCCGATCCCAAAGGCAAAGGACTAGCACATTGGTTCTCCAAAATGGATAGCTATTACGAACGTTCGCACATAAAGGATTTGAGAAATTGTATCAACGCTGTCGTTGACAAAACCGATGCAGACTCGCTTTCATCCTCAACGTATGAAACATCTGTTAAGGATGTGGTAGATGGTTTAGGAAAAGCCATTGATGGAACTACCCAACCAGTAAATAAAGCTCTTTCCAAGATAAAGGAGTCAGCCGAGGATCTTGCTGAAGATCAAAAGCAGTTAAAGAAAGAACTTTCTTTGTCAAAAAGTGACCTTATAGCTGCATTAAACGAAGTGAAAAACGATGCCTTGCGAGAAATCAAAAGTGCTTCTTTGGAAACTATAGGAGAAGTTATTTCAAATTATTTGGGAGAACAGGGCGGAAAAATTACGTTTTATGTCTTTCAAGAGAAAATAAACTCTCTCATAGAACAGTGCTGTGATACAAATGCAATAGCTGTCAATACTGCGGTTGTAAAATTGGAGAACAGTTATTCTATGCAAAACGAAATGCTCAATGAAGCGGTTAAGTTTGGTATAAATGGACTGAAGAACCTGACTGTAACAGGAGAACAGGTAAAAGCCGTTCGTGATATTATCGCCAGCAGTTACAAATTTAAGCCATGGGGGGCAATCAACTTAGGCAAGAGTATCACTAAATGGGCAGGATGGATAGGAGCTGGTTTAGGATTTGCGTTCGAAGTATATGGCTGGTACAAACAGCATAAAGATAAGAAGAAGTTGGAAAAATTAAAGGCTGCATTGGAAAAGGCTGTCAACGATTGTATGGCTGACATTTTCAACTTATTCGGCTCCGAAGACCTTTATTATAAAAACTTTGCCCCATCATACATCGAGTTATGCAAAACAATGGATGAGCGAAATAAGGAGATTGAAAGTTTACAGCAGAAAGTGAAAAAGCTGGAACAATACAAGCAAAAGATTGATCAGTGGAAGAAATCTGGAGAATATGTTGAATACAATGAAATATAAAGTATAGCCATTAAAAAACGAATGTTATGAGTATTGAAACTAAAAAGAAAGAGAAAAAAACTAAGAGTAAACTTGTAGAAGCCGGATTGGCTGTCGCAAGCCTTATTGCTGCGGTTGTTATTGGATTCCAAAAAGGGAAATAAAGTAATGATAAGAGGTAAGACACTATTTAAATGTACCAACTGCGGCCACTTTTTTCTCGCAATAGACGTTGAATATATGGCAACTGCGTTCTCTACGCCGCAACCTTGTCCGAAATGCAAAAGTATTCGGACAAGGCCTGCCGGACCGTTTGGTTTAATGATCCAGATTGTCTATAAGAAAATATGGAAAGAACTAGAGAAGTGAATGAAGTTCATGCATATACAGTATGAAACTAATTTAGGCAGTTATATACAATAGGTTAGCATATAACTGCCTAAATTAAATATCTCATTTATCTGAAAAAAGCCATAGCTACGCAGGTTTTTCGCGCACTTTCCCTCTACTACCTTTGCCTTCGTAAACTTAAAACAAGAACGGATATGAAACTTGCAGAAGCACTCAGCCTGCAGGCCGACTTACAGAAACGGGTAAGCCTACTGAAACTTCGGATGAAAAATAGTGCAAAAGTACAAGAGGGTGATGAACCTGCCGAGAATATGGAAGAACTGTTCAACGAACTGGACGGGATGCTTGCGCAACTGGAAGGGCTGATTTATCGGATTAACGATACCAATATGCACACACTATGCGAAGGCGAGAGCCTTACCCGCATGATGGCACGGAAAGATGTGCTTTCCATACGTGTGGCATTGATGCGAGAATTGTTGAAACACGTTACGGAGAACGATACCCGCTTTGGAAGAAACGAGCTAAAGTATATCCGACAGGTGAACGTGTCCGAACTGCAAAAAGAAACAGACGGTTATGCCCGTCAATTAAGGGAGCTGAATGTAAAGATACAAGGCTTGAACTGGAACACCGATTTGCGTTAAGGTAACGCAGGTAGTTTTTCCGGTAATATAGTGGCGGTACAACCAAATCTTCCGAAAGGAAAACAATCGTATGCATTGGAATGGAAAGACGTAAATGCAAGCGGCAAATTCAGCACGGCGTATAGGTTGCAAAGGGCAAATCAGGACAAGAATGTTCTCAATTATGGTGCATTACCATGTGCCGACTATAAAAAGCGGAAAAATGAGGGAGGGATAGCGGGATAAAATCAGTATGTAAATTTTATACGGAATATTCATTTATTAAAACAACCGGTTTATGAGGACTTTTGAAGATATGTTAAAGGATTCTTTGAAAGAGAATTCAGACGTAGGAGAATTATGCAACTATATACGTGACGGTATCAGCACAAAGGAAAAACGACAGGCATTGCTGGCGGTGGAGCGCACAATCAAAGAAATTGCCGGCAATGAAGAAAGGCATTGGTTCTTCAAACTTTTCAGTGAAAAAGAAGCCGATGAACTGGAATCTCTTGTTTCTACTCGCAGCATGATTCTGAACGAAATGATGCTACATACATCGGACGAGATGGAGCGGTTCAGGTATCAGAACGACAAACTGTTTCGGTTAACCCAAGAAGCTAATCGGCAGGAACGGAACATGATAAAGATGTTTTATCATACACCTTACCGGGAACAGGACACCATGGCATACAACCTCGAAAAGAGACTAACCTTTACATGGGGAGACGAGGATGCCGTGATAAAAATGGCAAACGATGAGTATTACGGTTCCGACTTCGGCTATATGCTGCATCTTATATCTGACTTAATAGAGAGGATACCCAAGGATACCAATCTGATAAACGGTTTTAGTCCGTTATATTTCGGTGAAGAAAATGCCTTGGAGGCGAATGCCCACATGATGGATGACGACACCACTTGGGCAGATGGGTATCTGCACCACGAGGCATTCAAAGACATTTGCGTATGCTATGCCGTACATGCCGTATGCACCCATCTGCCTTACTCAATTCCTGACTTATTGCACATGGATGATTTCAATGTGAGCGTAACGCTGGAATATAGCCACGAAGATTGCGAGCAACGGGAACGGCACATGGTCGAGGAAGAAGCGGAAGAAAAGCGAAAGCAACAGGAATTTGGGAACTATCCACTACAGAGTCATAGATGGACGAAAGATATGGGATAAACTTTGATAAAGATGGTAAAAGACAGATTTAAAAAGTACCTCTGGATTGTGAACAAGCTATACACAACCGGCGGTATTTCTTACAAGGATTTAGCGAAGGAATGGAAGCGTAGCATATTGAACGATGAAGGGACTCCCCTTGCCAAGCGTACCTTCGATGATTATCGCCATGCAATAGAGGAAACTTTCGACCTTGACATTCAGTGTGATGCTTCTGATGATTATAAATACAAACTATATGATGCGGAAATTTTACGGAATGACACGATCAAGAGTTGGTTGCTCAGTTCGTTTGCCGTAAACAACTGCATTCAGGAAAGTCGCAAACTGAAACAAAGAATCCTATTCGAACGCATTCCATCAGGAAATGAATCGCTGATGCGCATCATTGAGGCCATGCAGGAAAACAAGATGCTCCGCCTGACCTATCAGGGCTTCCAGCACGACTGTCCGATTACGGTCATGGCAGAACCTTACTGCGTCAAGGTGTTCAAGCAACGGTGGTATATGGTGGCCCGTAATTTCCAAAAAGACCATATCCAAATCTACGCCCTTGACCGTATCCTGAAATTGGAGAAAACAGAGGAGACGTTCATTTTCCCTGACAGCTTTGATGCAGAAACTTATTTCAGCAACTGCTACGGCATCATAGTGATACCCGAGGAGCTGGATGTGGAGACCATACGTATCAAGGTAACAGACCAAAACAACAAGCGGAAATACCTGCGTTTGCTTCCCTTACATGTATCACAGGAGGAAACAGAACGACATTCGGATTATTCCATTTTTACTTATCGCCTGTATCCTACCTACGACTTTTTTCAAGAGATTCTTTCGCATGGTCCAGAGATAGAGATACTTTCTCCTGAATGGGTACGGCAGGAGTGCAAAGAACTAATTGAAGCGATGTTGAAAAACTATTTGTAAAATGGAGTCCCAATTCTAAAATTCCCCAAGGCATAGTATCAAGCATCGTTATTATTATTAATATCAAGTAGTGTCATCGTATCAAAAATGTCAAAGTATCATTAACTTTTTACGATTTACAATAATGCCCATGCGCTTCTTTACGGATAAATTCACGTGCGCCTTCGCGCAGGAATCTTTTAACAGTGGATTCAGATAGTCCAAGTTTCTTACCAATGGCAACGGCTTCAGAGGTTGTGAATGATTGTGGCAAGAGGGAAAGCAATTCGGTATGACGCAAATCCAACACTCCAACTTCCATTTCTGGAGTGATACGACTTTCCATGGCACGGAAGTATTCTGTCAGCCGGATAGCACGAATAGCACTTTCTTCATCAATCTCATTCATTTCGGCTTCTCCACATATACCTCGCATGACTTGAACAACCAGACAAAAGCGGATAAGGTAGGTTTCTAACTTACCGCACAGGGCTTTCTCATTTTCGCTTTCCGATTCGCAGTAGATACGACTGTTCACTTCATTCTTCCAGTTTATCAGCAGATGTTTTGCTGACGATGAAAATGGAAGTTCAAAGGAACTTACTTTTCCCTCTTGTCCCAAAGGAGGCTGAAAGCTATCCACCTTGCGAATGATACGTTCCCATTCCATCAATACTTCTTCCGGCATAGGAGCCTCATTCCAAGACGGCATGGAGGATATGTTTGGATAAACTTTCAAAAAGCGTGAAGAAAAGCCGTTCAATGAGCGTTTTCCACCAAACAGCGTGGAGAGCATACCGGGCTGAGTAGAACCGATGATTGAGCAGTAGGGATGCGACAGAAAAATGTACTCATTATTCGACTTTCGGGTGTATTTGAAAGGTGTACCGCTGAACAGACTTAGAAAATAGCTTTCGTCCGAACCGTTGTAACGGTTGAAGTTGGAAAGCAGGCTGTCAATCTCGTCATTGTAAATAAGTACTCCACGGGGATTATCACGCATGGCGGATATAAGTGCTTCAATAGTGGAATTGACCACCACGTGTGATTTGCGTAGTGGTATTGGCATTTCATCAGGCAGAGACTGTTGTTTACGCTGTTTAGGTGTAAGCCGTTCCCATTTGCGATACTCTTTCATTTCACGGACATAGATACGGTCATATTCCTCGTCCAACTTCAATAACGGAAATACGGCCTACCGGAGTGACGGTGTCTTTCCACAACTCGGCGGACCGACCAGTACCATGTAAATTATCGGACGGCTTACCCATCCGGTCATGAACCGTGCCGACCATGTATTGCCCATCGCAGCGGCAAATACGGTCAGAAATGCTGCGGCTGTGAAATCCACTTGGTAGCCTTCATACCGCTGTAGTGATTCCACTATGTGGAGTATGGATTGCGGAAATACGCCAAGAGGGAAAGAAATATTGTTGTCCATAAGTTCAGAGTTTTACGTTGCGCTGTCCGAGAGCCTTTCGTACTTCATATTCTGGGTAGAGCACTTTATTGCCCGTCTTTATAGGTTTTAATATGCCCTTGTTCGCCCAATGCCAAAGTGTAGCATCACACACACCGAACAATTCCTTGACTTCCGTTTTGGAAAGCATCCGTTCTTTCCGGGCTTCTTCAACCATTAAGCCAAGTTCATCCTTTGCACGGTGGATAAGCTCGTCTGAAAACGCTTTCAGGTCTTCCGCACTCATTTCCACTTTCACATGGGCTTTACCGTCACTGAGAATATTGAATAATTTGTCCATAACAATCAATACCGTCTTTGTAAGAACGTTTCTGCAGACGGACTGAAACAGAAAACGCCATCGCTCCGACATGGAACGATGACGCAAATATAAAGTGCAATCCATTGAAATAAAAAGAAATAAGAGTTCGTTTAGTTCGCGAACCTCAAAACGAAGCAAACGAATAGAAACGAATCTATTTCACGCTACCGATTAGGTGTTTACAAGAATGACTTCCGACTTTATCAGGTCTATTGCATAGCGGTGTTCAAGTTCATCCTTGCCATACTGTTTCTTGTTGGGCGATAGGTTTTGCAGGTAGCATACGCTTTTCTGTAGTTGACGTACACCAATAGTGGGATGCTTAGGATAAGTTTCTTTCATGGCATCCAAGAATTTCGTTAATGGTAACTTGGTGCTTATCTCTCCTGCTTCTACAAGAGCGATATACTAGTGCGCTATGTTCATTCCGCTATAACCCCCATAAATACCCCATTCTCCAATTCGTTTTATGAGGTCTTCATCGTGGGAAGCAAGTAATGCCAGAAAGGGGCTATTGCTCGGAGCCTGGTGTCTTTGATAGTAGAATTCGCGGTTTGGTTGCTCTTTCCGATAGAAGAATCTGCCGAAAAGCATTCTACCCAAGTTGGATAGCATCTCTCTATATTTCTGCTTTTCCTGTTGTACAACTGCATTATCCAACTCGTCAAGAATCAGTTCAGGTGACTCACCATACTTAATCCAGGCAGCCATAGCCATTCTGTCATCACTCTTTTCACTGAAATAATCGGCAGCAAAGTCGGACATCGAAAGACTCTCCAAAAGAGAAATGCTATCAAACGAGTCGCTTTCCATCATTTTCTCCACTTCTTTCTTGAACTTTGACGAAGATGAAAGAGCAACCTCTCCCAATTTTAATATTCCTCCAATCCCTTCTTGGCTCATTTTTTCCGCAAATTGCGAATACTCTTGTGGATGTGTCTCCATCCATGTTTTGATTTCGTCCATACGTTCTTTGAACGCTTTGTCATTTTTGTTCATAAACTTATCTATATGAGATTTGAAAATGACAAAGTTATGCCCATTCATACTTCTGAACGAAATGCACAACAAAATTCTGCTACATAAGCATTATTTTCCCTCTTAGTTGTTCTGATTGATGAGGTTTACAATGACTTTCAGCATAGTGTCCTTTTCTTCGGTGCGACTTTCTGCTATCATCAATGTCAGCGCCACCAAGGTATTATCGGCAATGCGTTTACTTCCATCCTCATTGTAAAGAATACCGTTGCCATTGAGAAACCACAGAAAGAGTGTAGCGGCAATACGCTTGTTGCCATCGCTGAATGAGTGATTCTTTGTAACAAGATACAGCAACATGGCAGCTTTCTCCTCAACAGACGGATAGAGGTCAATGCCACCAAAGGTCTGGTATATCTGCCCGATGGAGCTTTTGAATGAATCATCTTTTTCATTACCGAACCATGCGCTGCCGCCAAATTTCTCATGCAGTCCATGAATAACCTCCATGGCACTTTCGTATGTGGCGTGAAATGCGACCTTCTCTGTCGTTTTTTCAATCTTCAGTTCTTGATAGTCGTATCGGTCAAGTGTATCAAGGGCGTATGTGTAATCCACCACTACGTTCAACAGCGAGCGACTATCCTCTGTCAGCTTCTCCTGATTCTGAATAGTACGACCAAGAACCTTAACCAACTGGCTTAGTTCATCAAATTTCTGCACCGCAATACGTTCATTGATGGCATAGCCTTGGAGCAGGTATTGTTTTAGGATTTTGTTTGCCCAAATGCGGAATGCTGTAGCATTTTTTGAATTTACACGATAACCAACCGAAAGGATTGCATCAAGATTGTAATGGTCAACTATCTCTATGGATGCTCCTCTAAATCCTCTGTTCACGACTGTTTCCATTTTGGAAATAGTCGCATCTCGGTCTAATTCACCAGAGGCAAATATATTCTTTAGATGTTTAGAGATAGCTGGAACTTTCGTGCCGAACAATTCTGCTATTTGACGCTGAGTCAACCATATTGTCTCTCCACTAACAGTCACGTCCAATTGCATCTCGCCATTGGGCATCTGATAAATTACTATTTCATTCTGAGCATTCATAAAGCAAAGTTATGATAAAGTTTTGAAAATACGACACTTCCTGCTTCTAATCAACACTAAAACACATCCGCTTTCGCACCATTGGCAATAGCATCAATCTCATCTGCTATCTCATCGGAGGATAGTTTGATGTAATCCATAAATGTCTTTTGTGTCTTATGACCACTAACGTGCATCATCTGGAGTATAGTGTATTTGTGGGAAAGATACATATTCGTTATCCCACTACGACGTGCCGTATGCGTGGTGACACAATTATAACGTGGCATCATCACCTCTCCCTTACTGTTACGTTCTACCAAAAGTCTGCCATCCTCTTCCTGTTTCTTCTGCTTTATAGTTAATTTGGTCGGCACTTGTTCTGCAAGTGAAGGCACTTTCTCTGAAAGGTCTTTCAATATTTCCTTAATGTAGCGATTGAGGATAACGTCCACCACAGATGGAAGATTATAATTATACTTCTCACAGATTGCTTGCAAATTGGGATTCATTATAGGAATTTTCACTTCTTTACGTATCTTTTGCTGGACAAGCCTAATGATAGGTGTCCCTTTGGCTGTCGTTGTGAAACTTTCAGAGGAAATATTATTGTAATCGCTAACACGCTGACAAGTATAACAACCAACCAAGAAGACATCACGTACCTGGTCTTGCCACCCTGTTAGTGGTATTTCATACAACGCTTGAAGTTCTGCCGAGGTCAAATAAATCTCAGCAGCCTTGTCCTTTTCTTCTATTTTCTTTTTTGAAAAGCACTACGTGGCTCTATCATTATTATGTATGCCATCCGTATAAGCGTAGCCTACCAATGCCCGGAGCGTAACCAGATACTTGTTTTGAGCCGTGACCATATAATTCTGTTTCTCCATATAGGCAAGAAACTTAGCTACGAACTCACGATTAACCATCTCCCAAGTATATTGGTGCTTCTTATCAAAGTTGCCATACAATCTCATAAAGCTATGCCAAGCCTTAACCGTTCCTGCAGAATATCTGTCGTTACCATTTAAGCGTTTACCAGACTTGATGTCTGCACAGAATTGAGAAAGGAAATTCCAAATCTTGGCACGTTCGGCTTCAATGCCGGCCTGTATTAGTTTTTCTTGTTCCTTGCGTGCTCGCTCTTCCTCCAGCTTCGCATTCTGTTCTGTTTCGTTTTGTACACGCAAGATTTCAAACTTATCCGGATCTGCAATAGCGAGAATTTCTGATTTGATGTTTTGTCGATTAAATATTGGAGCTGACATTTCACGCTCTAACATGACTTCAATCCTACCTAACTTATCATGCAGCTTAGGGTTCTGCTTTCGATGACGTGCCAAAGAATCCTCGTCAGCTACAGCACCCTTCCATTCTACCACACTTGTTTGAATACGTGTGGTAAATGTACATCTATTTTTCTACTTGGATCTTGTACCCTCACAAATAGTGTAGCCTTCTCTTTATACTCGTCCTTTTTGAGGAAATAGAATCTGGAAAGTGTTTTTGCCATAGCACAATCGTTTAATAGAGGCTATTATTACAATGGCAAAGGTAACATTTATTTCCAAAAGTTACCTATAAAATCTATCGCAGATTTAACGACTCTATATTTAATACACTTAATAGTAATTGAAACACAGTGTATTAGATGTAATTTGATTTTAAGATACTTGATATAAGTTTAACTTTAATAGTGCTGGTGGCACCACTCAAAATCCTGATTCTTTCCGAATCGGGATTTTTTGTTTTCACACATACAACCCCGCACTTTCATAACTCAATCACCCCAAATACCTTCAACTACAGATTCGCTTTTTCTAAAAACAAACAATCGCCTTCAAAGCTTAAAATAACACCATCCATACCTACAAAAGACTTCACAAGCACCATCAACCCTTTCAATTCAAGCAAACTCCATCTTCCACACGCTTAATAAAACCCCAGCCTCTGCTCTCATCCCGATTACATACCGGCACAGCAGTTTGCAAACAGACACAAAAAAAGGTTTAACTCAGAGAGAAGAGTTAAACCTTTTCTGTCGGAATGAGGCGACTCGAACGCCCGACCCCTACGTCCCGAACGTAGTGCGCTACCAACTGCGCTACATTCCGATTGCAGTCATTTCTGATTTGCGGTGCAAAGATATGCATATTCTGAGAAACAGCCAAACAAATAAAGAAAAAATTTACATAAAATATTTTTCATCATTTCTTTCCCAAAATATTTGTATACTCCAAAAGTTTAATTTACCTTTGCAACCGCAAACGAGAAAAATTCTTTGCAACGACACATTGGTGCCATAGCTCAGTTGGTAGAGCAAAGGACTGAAAATCCTTGTGTCCCCGGTTCGATTCCTGGTGGCACCACTCAAAATCCTGATTCTTTTTGAATCGGGATTTTTTGTTTTCAGCAATCCCAAACCAAACAAAGACTTTCCAACTTGTCTTGACAAGCAAATAAGATTACTACCCCCCCTTCTTCTGCAACAATGATAATTTTGCGGATAATAAGCCGCAAAATATGCGGTTAAATCATTATACCAATGACTCCGAATCAGCAATAGACACATATTTTCCCACAACTCTGAACAAAACAACACTCCAAGCCCCCAATAAAACGAGCCGATGTTTTTATCAACTCCTCACCAAGGATAAAAAAAACGTCGCCACGTTTTAAAAAAACATGGCGACGTTTTGGCACTACAATTATCAGAAAGAACTCATGCCTTTTTCTCTTTCACATCAGAATGTGCTTCCACAACATTTACTACATAGTCACCCAATTTTTCACATTCGGCAATAATATCCATGTAGTGAATACCCATCTGATAACTATATTCCTTATTGTTTACATCAATTATATTTTGATTCTTCAGCTGACTCCGATAATTATTTATCTCATTCTCGATGTTGAACGATTTATTCACATCCACCGTATGATGTACATCTTCTACCAAAGCGATCATCTGCGTCAGTGCGCTATCTGTCAGCCCGAACATCTGATGAATATGTTCATACTGCTTTTCTGTAAAATCAATGCTACCACGACGCTTGCGATTGATGGTTCGTGCCAAATTATAGCAACTATCTCCGATACTTTCTATCTCAGTTACCTCACGAAGCATCTCGCGTATTTGCAATTTACTTTCAGAGCTTAAGCGACCTTCGGATACCTGATTCAGATAATTGGCTATTTCCACTTCCATATTATCGCTGATGTTCTCGTATTTTTCGATACGGCTAAACAATTTGTTAAATTCATTTTCGTTTTCCGTATGCAATAAGTCGCGTACCATACGGAACATACGCTGAATACGTTCTGCAAACAAATTGATTTCTTTACGAGCCTGCAATACTGACAATTCGGCTGTAGACAGCATACCTCCCGTAATAAACTGCAAACGATACTCTTCCTCCTGCTCCTTTTGAGGAATCAATTTGCAAACCGTCTTTTCTATCAGTTTGACAAACCATATCAAAATCAACACATTGCACACATTAAAGCAAGTATGGAAAGCCGAAAGTTTAAACGAAACCGCAACTCCGTCGGCTTCACTGATATGCATTAAATCGGAAATAATCCAATCCACCATTGACAAGAATGGCTTGAACAAAATCAAGACCCAAACAACACCAAATATATTAAACATCAAGTGAGCCATAGCTGCACGCCGTGCTTGCGTATTGGCTGTCAGAGCAGCAAGATTTGCCGTAATGGTTGTTCCAATATTTTCTCCTAAAACCAATGCAGCTCCCAGCTCAAAACTAATCCAGCCATTGGCACACATAATAAGTGTAATTGCCATTGTCGCTGCAGAAGCCTGCACAATCATGGTCAGAATAGTACCGATAAAAACAAACAAGAGTACAGAAATGAATCCCATATCCGTATAATTCTGCACAAAAGCCAACATATCAGGATTTGCACTCAAATCGGGAGCATTAGTTTTCAAGAGATTAAGCCCCATAAATAGAAATGCAAAGCCAAAAATAAATTCACCGATAGACTTACGGGAACTCTTTTGAGAGAATAAAAACGGAATACCAAACGCCAGAAGAGGCAATGAGAACATGGAAATATCGACTTTAAAGCCGAGAGCGGAAATAATCCAGGCTGTAACTGTAGTACCGATATTGGCGCCCATAATTACACCTATAGATTGCGAAAGAGTCAGTAATCCTGCATTGACAAAGCTGACTACCATTACTGTCGTTGCAGAAGAAGATTGAATCAAGGCTGTAATAAGCACACCCGTCAGAACACCGGTTACTCTGTTTGTCGTCATTGCAGTCAGGATACTACGAAGTCTGTCACCGGCAAACTTCTGAAGCCCCTCACTCATGATTTTCATTCCATAAAGGAAAAGCGCCAACGAGCCGAGTAACGCTAAAAAATCATAAAAAGTATATTCCATTTGTAATTAATTAAGTCGGGGGTAGGCTTTTAATTGTTTAATGTGTAAATTAATTGCCAAATCACCACGTTAGTAACACATATTACAATTATGCTACAAATATATTGCAAAAATAATAATTTAACAAAAGATTTCCCTGAAGGGAGCACGCTTTTGGATATTTATAATGGTTTTAATCTATCCATGCCTTACGGGCCTGTCAGTGCAAAAGTTAACAACAAAGTAGAAGGACTCAACTTTAAAGTTTACTACAATAAAGATGTAGAGTTCCTCGATATTACAAACCCTTCAGGCATGCGCACTTACTTCCGTTCGCTTTGCTTCATATTAGTAAAAGCAGTTGAAGAACTTTATCCACAAGGAAGCATCTCATTGGAGCACCCTGTTTCAAAGGGGTATTACTGTACATTACATTTAGACCGTTCAATCGGACTGGACGATGTAACTCGCATTAAGCAAAAAATGCAGGAGCTTATTGAAGCCGATATTCCTTTCCAGCGCATCGAATGTCACACAGAACAGGCTGTAGAATTATTCAGTCAAAGAAGCATGCTCGATAAAGCCAAATTATTAAAAACTTCCGGACAGTTGTATACGTTCTATTACAGACTGGGCGATACAATCGATTACTATTACGGTAGTCTGGTTCCGAGCACCGGTTACATCAAGTTGTTCGATATCGTAAAATATTACGATGGCTTACTGCTTCGTATCCCCAACCGAAAGGATCCCAGAAAACTGGAAGAACTTGTAAAGCAAGAAAAGATGCTGGAAGTATTTCAGGAATATCATCGCTGGAATCAGATTTTAGGTATCAGTACGGTAGGCGACTTTAACATTGCATGCAACGAAGGACATGCCACCGACTTAATAAAGGTTTCGGAAGCTCTGCAAGAAAAGAAAATAGCTCGTATAGCAGATGAAATCACTCACCGGAACCAGAATGGAAAACGGGTAAAGCTTGTCCTAATTTCCGGTCCGTCATCATCTGGAAAAACAACATTCAGCAAACGCTTAAGTATTCAACTGATGACAAACGGAATGAAACCTTATCCCATTTCACTGGATGATTATTTTGTAAACAGAGAAGATACTCCGCTGGACGAAAACGGACAACATGACTTCGAATCGTTGTATGCATTAGATTTACCTTTCTTCGAAGCACAGTTAAAAGAACTTCTGGAGGGCAAAGAAATAGAACTTCCCCGATTCAACTTTACCACAGGAAAACGAGAAAACAGTGGAACAAAGTTGCGTATCGACGACAATATGATATTGATTCTGGAAGGCATTCATGCCCTGAACCCTGCACTTACTCCGAATATTCCGGCAGAAAATAAATACAAAATATACGTATCGGCACTGACAACTATCCAGCTTGACAATCACAATTACATACCGACTACCGACAATCGTCTGATCCGCCGTATTATACGCGACTACAGGTATCGTAATTACTCGGCAGAGGCAACCATCGAGCGCTGGGAAAGTGTACGTGCTGGCGAAGATAAATGGATATTCCCCTATCAGGAATATGCTGATGCAATGTTCAATTCGGCTCTACTTTTCGAACTTGCCGTATTGAAGGATTATGCAGAACCTATCTTACGCAAGGTACCTAACAATTGTCCAGCCTATTCAGAAGCACATCGCCTCTTGCGTTTCCTGGCTTACTTTGTATCGGTACAAGATAAGGAATTGCCTCCTACTTCACTGTTACGTGAGTTTTTGGGAGGAAGCAGTTTCAGATATTGATAAATTCTTCTGGTACGGATTACATGGTGGCGCATAAATAAAATTCGCTCCAACTCATGTAATCCGTACCTAATTTTGTTATTTTTGCAGCGATAAATCAAATTCATCTTTATGGCTATAAATTCACGTCAGGTACAAACACAGGCTCAGCAGCAAGTGCAGACTTTATCTCCGCAGCAGATTCTGGCTGTCAAATTACTGGAGCTTCCTACAGTGGAACTGGAAGAACGTATTCACTCTGAACTTTTGGATAATCCGGCTTTAGAAGAAGGCAAAGAGCCTTCCGAACAAGCGGAAGACCATGAGGACGATTATACCAACAATGAGGACGGAGAACAGACTTCCGGCGAATATGAAGAAGATTTATCATTAGGTGATTACCGCACTGAAGATGACATACCCGATTATAAACTTCAGGAGAACAATCGTTCTAAAGGAGAAACCCCCGAAGAGATCCCTTTTTCGGACAACGTATCGTTTTACGAAACATTAAAGGAACAGCTCGACATGCAGGAACTTACTCCCGAAGAAAAGCAATTGGGAGAATATCTCATCGGATCATTGGACGATGACGGACTGCTGCGAAAAACGACAGACGCCTTAATTGACGAACTTGCCATTTACCAGGGTATTTCCACCACTCCCGAACAGTTGGAGCATGTCTTATCTATCATTCAGGATTTTGATCCGGCAGGAATCGGTGCACGTAGTCTGCAAGAGTGCTTGCTATTGCAAATCAAACGGAAAGAGAATTCCCCGTTGAAACAAATTGAGTATGACATCATCAGCAAGTGCTGTGACGATTTTACGAAAAAGAATAAAGATAAAATTCTGCAAAAATTAGGCATAACTGAAGAACAGTATAATGCAGCCGTAGCAGAACTGACAAAATTAAACCCTCGCCCGGGAAGTTCAATGGGAGAAGCAATCGGAAAGAACTTACAGCAGATTATTCCCGATTTCATTGTCGAAACGGAAGAGGACGGCACAATCAATCTGAGCCTCAACAACCGGAATATTCCCGAATTGCGCCTAAGCCGTGAATTTACAGAAATGCTGGACGAGCATACACGCAATAAGGCTAACCAAAGCAAGGATTCAAAAAATGCAATGATGTTCCTGAAACAAAAGGTCGACGCTGCTCAAGGATTTATCAATGCGGTTAAGCAACGGCAGCAAACCTTGCTCAGTACCATGCAAGCTATTATCGACTTGCAACGCCCGTTTTTTCAAGACGGCGATGAATCCTCATTACGCCCGATGATTTTGAAAGATGTTGCAGAACGTGCAAAGTTGGACATTTCGACTATCTCACGAGTAAGTAACAGCAAGTATGTACAAACCAACTTCGGTATCTATCCACTTAAATTCTTTTTCAGCGACGGATATGTGACCGAAAATGGAGAAGAGCTTTCTGTACGAGAAATCAAACAGTTCCTGAAAGAATGTATTGATAAAGAAAATAAGGAAAAGCCTTATACAGACGATGAACTGGCCGACATGCTAAAAGAAAAAGGTTACCCGATAGCACGACGAACTGTCGCCAAATATCGCCAACAGCTGAATATCCCTGTTGCGCGCTTAAGAAGATAAATGAAACGACAACAAATATAATCACAAGAATGGAAGAAACAAATATTCCCGACCAACTGACATATCATGATCCTGCCCCCAGGAACCAGGAAGAACAGAGGGACACATTATTTATGGCGGCACGTATCATATCTGCCATTTTCACCCCTTTCATGGTTCCTTTTGTCGCGTTTCTGCTTCTCTTTTTCTTTACTTACCTGCGAGTTCTCCCCTTGCAGTATAAGTTGACTGTTCTGATTATGGTATATTGTTTCACCATCCTGCTTCCGATGCTCGGCATCTATCTGCTTCAGAAAATCAACGGATGGACCCTTCAGGAACTGGGGAACAGAAAGAAACGTTTCATTCCTTACCTGATTACGATCATGAGCTATACCGGATGCTTCCTGACAATGTACCGCATTCATCTTCCACGCTATATGAGCGGTATTATTATTGCGACACTGCTTTGCATGGTTATTTGTACCAGCATCAACCTGAAATGGAAAATCAGTACCCACATGGCGAGTTGCGGCATGATTATCGGTGGCTTACTTTCGTACAGTTTCATCTTCCAGTTTAATCCTATCTGGTGGCTATGTGGTTTTATCTTGCTGGCAGGGATGTTAGGATCGGCACGAATCATCGTCCGGCAACATACTTTAAACGAAGTAGGGGGCGGTTTTTTGGTCGGTTTGTTTTGCGGTATCATCGGAATTTTGTTTATTTGAAACAGAAATAATAATTAAACATTAACCTCTAAAATACTAAGATTATGAATTTCCCAACTAACGTAAAGTACACGAACGAACACGAATGGATTCGCCTGGAAGGTGACGAAGCTTATGTAGGTATTACTGATTATGCACAAGACCAATTGGGGGACATCGTTTTTGTTGATGTAACAACCGAAGGTGAAACATTAGATAAAGGTGAAGTATTCGGTACAATAGAAGTTGTAAAAACGGTATCCGACCTTTTCCTCCCCATCGGTGGAGAGGTACTTGAAATAAACCCGGCACTGGAAGAACATCCGGAACTGGTCAACAAAGATCCGTATGGTGAAGGCTGGCTTATTAAAATAAAGCCGACAGACACCGCCGAAATGGATGAACTGCTGGATGCCGAAGCATACAAACAGATCATTAATGAGTAAAACTAAATAACAGACATGAAACCAATTGTAAGTATCATCATGGGTAGTACATCCGACCTTCCCGTTATGGAGAAAGCGGCAAAACTGCTCGACGAAATGCAAGTTCCTTTCGAAATGAATGCTCTTTCGGCACACCGTACACCTGCCGAGGTTGAAAAATTTGCGAAAGAAGCTGCGGGACGAGGACTTAAAGTTATTATCGCAGCAGCTGGAATGGCAGCAGCACTGCCCGGCGTTATTGCAGCAAATACTACCCTCCCAGTTATCGGAGTTCCAGTAAAAGGCTCTGTTTTGGATGGAGTAGATGCACTTTATTCTATTATTCAGATGCCTCCCGGCATACCTGTAGCAACTGTTGCCATCAACGGTGCCATGAATGCAGCTATCCTTGCCGTACAGATGTTGTCACTGTCCGACGAAGAGCTTGCAGCTAAATTTGCAGCTTACAAGGAAGGACTGAAAAACAAGATTGTCAAAGCAAACGAAGAACTGAAAGAAGTAAAATACGCTTATAAAACAAATTAATGGATTACTTCAACTATTCACGCCGAGAGGCAAATGAGGTATACGTTGGTGCCACTCCTATGGGTGGCACTAATCCTATCCGTATACAAAGTATGACCAATACGGTAACCATGGATACCGAGGCATGTGTAGAGCAGGCCAAACGCATCATCGAAGCGGGTGGTGAATATGTACGCCTTACTACTCAGGGAGTACGCGAAGCCGAGAATTTAAAAAACATCAACATCGGGCTGCGCTCACAAGGGTATAACACTCCATTGATAGCCGATGTACACTTCAATCCCAAAGTAGCCGAAGTTGCAGCATTGTATGCCGAAGGCGTACGAATCAATCCGGGAAACTATGTAGATGCCGCACGTACATTCAAGAAACTGGAATATACAGATGAAGAATATGCTCAGGAAATTCAGAAGATACGTGACCGCTTCATTCCCTTTCTGAACATCTGCAAAGAAAACCATACAGCTATTCGTATTGGAGTAAATCACGGATCGCTGTCCGATCGTATCATGTCACGCTACGGTGATACTCCCGAAGGCATGGTAGAATCGTGCATGGAGTTCCTGCGTATCTGCGTAGACGAACAGTTTATGGATGTCGTTATTTCTATCAAAGCATCCAATACCGTCATAATGGTTAAGACAGTCCGGCTTTTGGTAGAACAAATGGAAAAGGAAGACATGGCATTTCCGCTTCATCTGGGAGTAACCGAAGCAGGTGATGGAGAAGACGGGCGTATCAAATCGGCATTAGGTATCGGAGCGTTGTTATGCGACGGACTGGGAGATACTATCCGTGTATCACTGAGTGAAGCACCCGAGGCAGAGATTCCGGTAGCCCGTAAGTTAGTAAACTATATACTTCAACGGGAAAACCATCCCTATATTCCCGGAGCAGAAGCACCTGAATTCAATTATACCAATCCGAGCCGACGCAAAACAACAGCTGTCAGGAACATAGGAGGCGAGCAAGTGCCAGTTGTCATTTCTGCCCGTCTTGACGGTAATATGCAAATTGAAGAGCAATTCCGCCCGGATTACATTTATTGCGGACAGCATCTTCCAGAGGCACGCCGCACTGATATCGGTTATATCGTAGATGCTAATATCTGGGATGGAGAAAAAGGTACTTATCCTGCTTTTAATTACCAACAGTTAGTCGAACTACATCACTGCAATGCGGAAGTCAAGTTTTTATTCACTCCATATATGGGACTGAACGAAGAAGCGACAGCCTGCTTACGCCTGCATCCGGAAGTTATCATCATTGCTCAAAGCAATCACCCCAACCGGCTTGGTGAATTTCGAGGCATCGCACACCAGTTGATGAATCAAGGTCTGACCAACCCACTGGTATTTTTCCAATTCTATCAGGAAGACAATACCGAAGATTTACAAATCAAATCGGCTGCCGACATGGGAGCTCTTATATTCGATGGTTTCTGCGACGGTATCTTGCTGTATAATCACGGGAAAGCCATCGCCGACACAAAAGTTGACGAAACAGCCTTCGGTATTTTACAGGCAGGTAGAGCACGTACTTCAAAAACAGAATATATTTCTTGCCCTGGTTGCGGACGTACTCTCTACGATCTGGAAGCTACCATTGCACGTATCAAAGCTGCAACCTCTCATCTGAAAGGACTGAAAATCGGTATCATGGGATGCATTGTCAATGGTCCTGGTGAAATGGCCGACGCAGACTACGGCTATGTAGGAGCCGGACGAGGTAAAATCAGCCTATACAAGAAAAAGGAGTGTATCGAAAAAAATATTCCAGAAGAACAGGCCGTAGAAAAGTTGATTGAACTAATTAAGGCAAACGGAGATTACAAGGAAAAATAATCGAAATTTTTTTCGATTTACAATTTGACCAAATGGGATGTGTGTCAATGTTCAATTTTTGAGATTATGAACTCATAATTTGAAATCTGAACATTCTAAAAGAAACAATAAATGGTCATATCACTCTCAAAATAGAATGTGATATGACCATTTTGTACGCTATGATTATACTTCGAAGCAATCGTTTCAGTTTTGGCCCCTCCTCATATTTACGTTACACTATCAATTCTTTGAAAATTTTCGTTCCAATTCCTCTTCATTTATGAAAAAGAATATTACCACTAGAAATAACTATTTTTCTCTTCCGAAATTTTTCAATCCTCATCTCAACCACCATCAGCCAATAAATCAGGTAATCTTACGTTGGAGAAATCTCCATATCGATAGAGGATCATATCAATTAATTTAACATTCCTGAAAACCTCAGAAAAAGCCTCGGCTTCTTTTTTCAAAATTTGTACAAAAGATTTTTGTTTTTGTACAAAAATAAAAAAGACATCAAGAGACATTCACAAAAATGATTTCACCGATTAAATAATAGATACTGTTCTTTGTGTGATACTCAAAGCTAACATAGGAAAAAGAATGGTCCGAATGTAAGCCAGCAACTCTAAAAAGTTATATACCTTGGAGGATGAACCTAAAAAAGCCCTCTTAATCTTCATTTTCTGAAGAATAACAGGGCTTTTTCCTCAGGTTAGAAAACCTTGAGAACGATTAATTATTGCTTGTCTGCAACTTTTACAGGAGCCGACAATATCTCTTTGTATTTTTCTGGAGAGTTCAGGACTTCAATAGCCTTATCCAGATCCTCATCATCCTTCAGACGCTGCATAACCGCTCCACGCTGATAAAAGTAACGGGTTGCAATTTCTTCGGCAATTTGCTCCTTTATCGGTTTAGCAAAATAATCAAGATCACGATCCAGATTATGGTTCAATTTCTGTTCCAAAGCCTTAAATTCATCTGCGGCACCCTCCATATATCCTTCAAACTCGGCCACCTCCTTTAGTGTTTTCAGCATTTTCTCACTCTGACGGTCGTAAGTAAAATTGGCAGCCTTGACTTGTTTCTTAAACTCAGCGTAATCGGCATCGGTAATTTGTATCGAATCGACCGAAGTAATTGCCGGATGTGTCAGACAATATTGGGTAGCATAATCGAATATCAAATCGTCGTTCAGCAGATAGAACAAGATATTCGGGAACTTATCTCCCTTCACTTCAATATCCGGACGAATACCTCCGCCGTCGCGAACCTCACGTCCGGCAGCCGTATGGAAAACAGTTGTCAAACTATCGGGGATTCGTGCCACCGAACCATCCGCATTCTTTTTTGCATAGTCGATAGCCTGAATACAACGGCCGCTTGGAATATAATACTTAGACGTGGTCACCTTCAGCGTACCATTATACGGCAACGGACGAGTAGTTTGCACCAGCCCCTTACCATACGTACGCGTACCGATAATTACTGCACGGTCCATATCCTGCATCGAGCCACTCAAAATTTCGGAAGCCGAAGCCGTGTTGCCGTTTACCAGTACAGCCAGAGGCATTTCTGTATCAATCGGCTCGTTTTGTGTCTTGAACGAACCCGCCGCCTGACGAATCTTTCCTTTCGTCACCACAATTTCCTTACCTTTCGGAACGAAGAAGTTTATGATGTCGACAGCTTCCTGCAACGAACCACCTCCATTATCCCGCAAGTCGATTACCAGCGATTTAGCTCCACGTTGTTTCAATTCGATGAATGCCTTCTTCACATCCTTTGCACAGTTATCCGTAAATCCTGTCAGCGACAAATAGCCTATGCTATCTTTCAGAATACCATAATACGGAACCGGATTGTTGCGAATATTCTTACGGGTTATCTTAAATTCCATCACCGTACTGTCGTTCTTCAGCGGACGGAGCACTTTCAGAATAAAAGATGTACCCGGCTCTCCGCGCAAAGCTTCGCTTACCTTCGACGAAAAGTCCTGAGGCTTCATATCGCCACGTACCATTTCTTTTCCACCCACCGAAAGAATGATATCTCCAGCCTTCAGTCCTGCTTCTGCCGCCGGCATACCTTCCGTAGGTTCCACAATGGCTATACGGTCTTTCTTCTTATAATATCGGATAGCAGCCCCTATACCTCCATATTTTCCGGTAATCATTTCCTTCAGACTGCTGACGCCCTCTTCAGGATAATACTCGGTATACGGATCGGTCAGAGCCAACATACCGTTCACTCCGTTCTGAATCATTTTCTCAGGATTGATTGTATCAACATAAAACAAGTCAAGCTCCTTGAAAATAGAATTAAAGATATCCAGATTCTTTGCTATCTGAAAATTACGGTCATCGTCCTTAAAGCTGGACAACCCCAGCCCCAATAAAACGACGAATGCTCCCACCAACGTTCTTTTCTTATTCATAGTCAATGATTTTAACGTACAAATAAACACATTATTCCGTTCAGGCTTGCAGAACAGCTTCAATATTTAACTTTATTTCGTTCCATTTCTTCTTTGTAAGAGCCGTTCCTACAGTCTGAATGACATATCCCGCCAGAATAGTACTTATCTGAGCACATTTTTCGAGCGAATAACCACACGTCAATCCATAAAGGAATCCTGCTGCATAAAAATCACCTGCTCCAGTCGTATCGACAACTTTCTTTACCGGCAAGGGCTTTACTTGAATTTCTTCCGTACCTTTTTTTATCAGTGACCCTTTTTTCCCTGTCTTGATAACTACAATACTGCATTTCGAAGCAATCTCTCCCAAAGCCTCTTCCGGCTCTTTTCCGGTATAAGCACGCGCTTCACTTTCATTGGCAAAAACAATATCAACATATTTTGTTATCAGCATATCGAAAAAATCGCGTTCAGCCTCAACGACATTGAAGCTCGCCATGTCAAGACAAATCTGCAAACCGACTTCTTTTGCCAGACGCATTGCCTTGACAATAAGGTCATGATCCTGCAAAAGATACCCTTCTATATATAAATAAGAATACCCTTCGAACATAGAACGTGTCAAATCATCGGCACACAACGTAGCCGAGGCTCCTAAAAATGTTCCAAACGTACGCTCACCACAAGCAGACACGAATGTGGAAGCAACCCCCGAAGGGCAATCACATTTCAACAAGGAAGTTTCCACTCCCCTTTTCTTCAATGTCTGCTCAAAAAACTTTCCAAACTCATCGGTTCCGACTTTCCCGATAAAGCCTGCCTGAGCATCCAGACCGGCAAGGGCACATATAGTATTGGCAGCAGCGCCACCTGTTGCCCGATGCAACCGTTGTCCGGCTGTCTTTTCCCGTATTTCCAATAATGTTTTTTCGTCTATCAACTGCATGCTCCCTTTAGGCAAATGCAGGTCCTCAAGCATTCCATCATCTTCCATCAGGACCAATACATCAACCAAAGCGTTGCCCATTCCAACAATTTTATCCATTTATTCTAATTTTTTTTGCAAAGATATTGCATATTTCAAAATATCCTACTACCTTTGCGTCGCAATTGAGAAAAACCTTCTTCAGTAGCTCAGTCGGTTAGAGCATCTGACTGTTAATCAGAGGGTCGTTGGTTCAAGTCCAACCTGAAGAGCTAAAAACTCAGATTGCAAAATGATTCTTCAGTAGCTCAGTCGGTTAGAGCATCTGACTGTTAATCAGAGGGTCGTTGGTTCAAGTCCAACCTGAAGAGCATTCTTTTTAAACATATTAAATCTTCTTCAGTAGCTCAGTCGGTTAGAGCATCTGACTGTTAATCAGAGGGTCGTTGGTTCAAGTCCAACCTGAAGAGCAAGAAAGTTCGTCAGAAGGCGAGCTTTTTTTGTAACCTAAAATAAAAAAAACGATTTATGGACGATTCAAACTCGCGAACGTGTACATGTAGTATTAACCTTCTCCTACGGGAGTAAGCCGAGGCTTGAATCTGTCTTTCATTGCCTTGCCTGCTGCCGGCGGACACAAAACAAGAAAGGAGCAATGCAATGAGAAAGTATCTTTACAGCGAAGCCGGATTTGTGGAAATCCCCAACTGGCAACCCAACTGCTGGGTTAACGTAGAATGCCCTACCGACGATGATTTCAAATTTCTTCAGGAAGAACTGAAAGTCCCAACTTCTTTTTTAAACGATATAGCAGATACCGATGAACGTCCCCGTACCGATACGGAAGGGAACTGGTTGCTCACGATCTTACGTATTCCTATACAGACACGCAACCAGAAAGTACCTTATACAACTGTTCCCATCGGCATTATAACCAACAACGAGATTATTGTATCTATTTGCTATTATTCCACCGAAATGATTCCTGATTTCATTCAGCATACCCGCCGCAAGGCAATCAATGTACCCAACAAGCACGAACTGATTTTACGTATCATTTATTCCTCGGCCGTATGGTTTCTGAAATACCTGAAGCAGATAAACAATGAAGTAAGTACAGCCGAGAAAGAGCTTGAACGAAGTATCAGAAACGAGGATTTGCTCCGCCTGATGAACTTACAAAAGACATTGGTATATTTTAATACTTCTATTCGTGGCAATGAAGTTATGGTTGGCAAGCTGCAAAACATTTTTAATGAAAAAGATTATCAGAACCCGGAACTGACAGACGACGTACTGATTGAACTAAAACAGGCACACAACATGGTAAACATTTACAGTGATATTCTGACCGGAACCATGGATGCCTTTGCTTCCATCATATCGAATAATGTGAATACAATCATGAAACGCATGACAAGTTTGTCCATTATCTTGATGGTACCCACACTGATAGCCAGTTTTTACGGAATGAATGTCGACATACATATAGAAGAGCTTCCTCATGCTTTTTCTATCATTGTATTCTCTTCAATCTTCCTTTCGGCTATGGCATTTGTCATTTTCCGAAGAATAAAATGGTTCTGATGACCATTTGATAATACACATATTCCGAAAATTCATCTACATTAAACAATAATAGAATAATGAAAATCGTATTATTAGAATCGCTGGGAATTAGCGAAGCTTCTTTGCAACGTCATGTAGCTCCGCTGACAGAGGCCGGACACGAGTTTAAGGCATATCCTAAAAACACAGATCCGGCTGTTCAAATAGAAGAAGCTAAGGACGCCGACATTATCATGATAGCCAATATGCCACTTAGCGCAGAAGTTATCAACAGCTGTTCAAAACTTAAATATATTGACGTAGCCTTCACAGGGGTAGATCATGTAGCCCTCGAAGCCGCCCGTGCTAAAGGAATTCAGGTAAGCAATGCTGCAGGATACTCTACACAATCGGTAGCAGAACTTGCACTCTGCATGATGATCTCCTTGCTGCGAAATGTCCCTCAGGTATCAGAACGCTGCAGGGAAGGAAAAACAAAAGATGGTTTAGTAGGATGTGAACTGAGAGGGAAAACAGTCGGTATCGTAGGAGCAGGAGCTATAGGAACTCGCACAGCCGAACTGTGTCATGCGTTCGGATGTACGGTCTTAGGCAACAAACGCCATGTAACGGGCAATGAACCTTCGTTCATTCATTTCGTTGCGCTAAATGAGCTGTTGGAAAAATCGGATATCGTATCGCTCCACTGCCCGCTTACTCCCGAAACACATCATTTAATGAATGCAGAACGTATCAGCCACATGAAACCGGGAGCTTATCTGATCAATACTTCCCGAGGAGGAGTAGTCGACTCTGAAGCACTGGCTCAAGCGTTGAACGAAGACCGCCTGCGTGGGGCAGGTATTGATGTTTTCGAAAATGAACCTCCCCTCGATACCAATCACCCGTTACTGCACAGTAAAAATACAATTGTGACTCCACATGTTGCGTTCGCTTCAGCCGAATCGATGGAAGCCCGTGCCGAAATCGTTTTCCAGAATATTAAAACCTGGATGGAAGGAAAGCAACAGAATGTCATTTTATAAATGATTTTTTACCTTTTCACATAGAAGTAACTATAGCAAAAAGCCAGCCCGATACATAATCAGGCTGGCTTTTTGCTTCATATTCCCACCTGTCAAACCTGCGGTCGAATAATATATCTCAAAGCAGAGCAATGAACTACAATAATATTTTTCTAAATTTGTAAATTATATGCTTCGACAAGAAGCACGAAAAGAAAACACAATCCGGACTTTTATCGGACAGAAGCAAATAACCCCTAAGAATATAAATATTATGAAAAAAGAAGGTCTGATTTTATCGGCTTTAATGGTCGCTTCGGGAGCTTTCGCCCAGCATAATAAGGCTCCAAACATTATCTTCATATTATGCGACGACATGGGATATGGCGACTTAGGTTGCTATGGTCAAAAATTTATAAACACTCCTAATATTGACCAAATGGCAGCAGAGGGAATGCTTTTTACGCAAGCATATGCGGGAAGTCCGGTAAGTGCTCCCTCACGCGCAACTCTGATGACCGGCCAGCACAGCGGACATACTCATGTAAGAGGCAACAAGGAATACTGGACACAGTCGGCTGTCGTAACCTATGGTGAGAACAAAGATTACGCTGTCGTTGGTCAGGAGCCGTATGACTCTACCCATGTCATCCTGCCCGAGGTCATGAAAAAGCATGGCTATACAACCGGAATGTTCGGTAAATGGGCAGGAGGCTACGAAGGTTCCTGGTCTACTCCCGACAAACGAGGTGTAGACGAATTTTACGGATATATTTGCCAGTTCCAGGCACACTTATACTATCCTAATTTCTTGAACCGCTATAGTCGCTCGAAAGGTGACAAGGAAGTGAAACGAATCGTACTGGAAGAAAATATCAAGTATCCGATGTTTGGTGATGACTATTTCAAGCGTCCGCAATATTCGGCAGATCTCATCCATCAGGAAACTCTGAAATGGCTGGATGCACAAACAGGAGATCAGCCGTTCTGTGGAATCTTTACATATACTCTTCCCCATGCCGAACTGGCTCAGCCTCACGATTCCATATTCAACGATTATAAAAAGAAATTCTTTACCGACAAAACGTGGGGCGGTGAAGAAGGATCACGATATAATCCTTCAGATCATACACATGCCCACTTCGCCGGAATGATTACTCGTCTGGATAGTTATGTCGGAGAAATACTTAAAAAACTCAAAGAAAAAGGTTTGGATGAAAATACTATCGTATTCTTCAGTAGCGACAACGGACCTCACGAAGAAGGTGGAGCCGATCCGGCATTTTTCGGACGTGACGGAAAACTGAGAGGACTTAAGCGTCAATGTTATGAAGGAGGAATCCGAATTCCATTTATCGTACGCTGGCCCGGACATATTACAAGCGGAACCACCAATGACCACCAGCTTGCTTTCTACGACATTCTGCCTACATTCTGCGAATTGATTGGCGACAAGAAGTTCATCGAAAAAAATAAAAAAGATGAATTCGACGGAATTTCCTTTGCCCCGACGCTTCTTGGAAATGATAAAAAACAGAAAGAACATGAATTCCTATACTGGGAGTTCCATGAAACCGATCAGATGGCAGTACGTATGGGCGACTGGAAACTCCTTGTCAAGAAAGGGGTTCCTTCATTGTACAATCTGAAAGAAGACATTCACGAAGACCATGATGTAGCAGCACAAAATCCATCGATTGTAAAGACCATGTTAGGTATTATCCAGCGTGAACATCAGCCCAGCGAATTGTTTAAGGTTACACTGCCTAATTTTTAAAAACAATTCATAATCATACGCAAATATATAACAATGGGGACAACAAACTGTGTTGCAAATTACAATTAGATACGCTAACAAATGTCAGTTTGACAAAAAAGTAAAAACCTCATAGATAAGCATTTCAATAATGCAGTGCCCTATCAAGTGATAGCCGCAAAGCTTGTGGCTATCACTTGATAGGGCATTAATTCTTTCACCATCTTTGACGACTACCATGCATGAAACAGCTAAAGAGAAGTAGGGTACATCTATTTTAAGCTATGAGGAACGCCAAAGCCTGATTACCCAAATGCGTTTTAATACAGATTCTGATTTATCCGATCATGAGAAAGATAGTTTCTCCAAAGGTAATAACATCATAATAACAACGCCAAAAGCATCAGGTCAAAAGATAAAAGAAAAACGCCAACTACTCATCATCAAGCAGTTAGCGTTTATCGTACTCGAAGCGGGACTTGAACCCGCACAGCCGCAATGGCCAAGGGATTTTAAGTCCCTCGTGTCTACCGATTCCACCATTCGAGCAGCCTTTCAAAAAAAGAGCGGAAAACGAGACTCGAACTCGCGACCCTAACCTTGGCAAGGTTATGCTCTACCAACTGAGCTATTTCCGCGTTTACGGGTGCAAATGTAGGGAGTTTTATAATAAGCTCCAAACATTTCTCCCGTTTTCTTATCAAAAAAACTTTTTTAACGACCTAAAAGTTGCTTTTCTGCCTGCTCAACAGCTGCAAAATTAAAGTCTTTCAAAACTTTTTCCATCAACTCGGTAATTTTATCATTACACAAATTGCCAATGCTTCCGGCGTGAGTATGATGTACTTCTTTGCTATGTGTAAAGTTGCCGGCTTCAATATCCAGCCCTACTTTCTTATAAGCATCGCGGAAAGGCATACCCTCTGCTGCCAGACGATTCACTTCCTCTACACTAAACATATAGATGTATTTATCATCATCCAATATATGTTCGTTTACCTTAATTTTATCCATGATATAAGCAGACATGCGCAAGCAGTCCTTCAACTCATCGAATGCAGGCAGAAATACTTCTTTAATAATTTGCAAATCGCGGAAATATCCTGACGGCAAATTGTTCATTATCATCATAATCTGCTGAGGAAGTGATTGTAATTTATTGCATTTTGCACGAGTCAATTCGAATACATCAGGATTTTTCTTATGCGGCATGATACTGGAGCCCGTAGTACATTCGTCCGGAAGCTTCACAAAACCAAAGTTCTGACAACTGAACATACAAGCATCGAAAGCCATCTTAGAAACAGTCCCCGCAACAGAAGCCAAAGCAAAAGCTACATTACGCTCCATCTTTCCACGCCCCATCTGAGCATAAACCACATTATAGTTCATTGAGTCAAATCCCAACAAACGAGTTGTCATTTCACGATCGAGGGGAAATGAAGAACCATAGCCAGCGGCTGAGCCCAGAGGATTGCGATTACACATCTTATATGCAGCCTGAAGGAACATCATATCATCAACCAGACTCTCGGCATATGCCCCAAACCACAAACCAAATGAGGAAGGCATAGCTATCTGCAAATGAGTATATCCAGGCATCAAGACATCCTTATATTTATTACTTTGGAAAATCAGCACATGAAACAAGTCTGCTACAGCTTCAACTATCTGCTTAAGCTGCTCACGAGTGAAAAGTTTCAAATCAACCAGCACCTGATCATTTCGAGAACGTCCGCTATGTATTTTTTTACCGATATCTCCCAGTTTACGCGTCAGCATCAGCTCTACCTGAGAATGCACATCTTCTATACCATCCTCAATAATAAACTCTCCGCGTTCGGCAGATGCATAAATATTTTTCAATTCATTCAGCAAGACTTGTAATTCATCAGCAGTCAACAGCCCGATACTCTCCAGCATCGTGATATGAGCCATCGAACCCAATACATCGTGTTTTGCCAGATAAAGATCCAGTTCACGATCTCTCCCAACGGTAAAGCGGTCTATTTCCTCGTTTACCTGAACACTCTTTTCCCAAAGTTTCTGAGCCATAGTTTTTATTGATTAATATTAATACGGTATCATAGCCAGCATATCAGCCAGTTTCTCAACTCCTTCCTGAAGCGGTTTCGAAATCATCGCCTTCATAAACATGTTTACTTCGGCACGAATAGTAACTTTCATCTTAGCCTCTTCGTCTGTAACCGGAAGTATCTGTATCCACAAATTCAAAGGAACAGGAGTCTTATCTCCCTCGAATTTGACACACTTCATCGGTTCACGCTCGATGATACGCAAAGTCAGGCTGATTCCTTGTACCTTCACGGTCAAAGAATCTCGATCGAAAGACAAATCTTCCACCTTTCCTTGCAATTTTTCCTTCATCATGTCCAGACGTTCACGTACTGATTCCAAGTTACTCAGGTCGGACAACTTAGTATATACTCGTTCCTGGCTATAAGGAACATGCTTTACAGTGCTTTCAAATTGTACCATAAGCTGTTTTTACATAAAAAAGAACACGGATTGCATGGATAACACGATTTGCTGAGAAACCGTGCACTCCGTGTAATCCGTGCTCCAATATATTTAACGTTGAATTATTTTCCTGTCCAATGTGCAGGGTCTTTTCTCCAAGCCTGAAGAACCGGAATATCCTGTTCGTCGATATAATCAGTTTTCAAAGCTGCATCCAAAACAGCATTGTAATTGGTCAGTGTTACCAATTCTACCTTTGCTTCTTTGAAAGCTTCTACTGAAACATCGAATCCATAAGTGAAAGAAGCAACCATACCGATAACTTCGCATCCATTACGACGGATAGCATCAACTGCCTTCAAACTACTTCCACCTGTAGAAATCAAATCTTCTACAACAACCACTTTCATACCTGGACGAAGCTCACCTTCAATCAGATTTTCCAATCCATGATCTTTAGGGCTTGAACGTACATATACAAACGGAAGGTTCAACTCTTCTGCCACCAAAGCACCCTGAGCAATTGCTCCTGTTGCAACACCGGCAATAGCATCTACCTCACCAAACTTTTCAAGAATTACGCGACACAATTCCAACTTTACAAAATTACGCAAAGTAGGATAAGACAATGTCTTACGGTTGTCACAATAAATAGGCGATTTCCAACCTGAAGCCCAAGTAAACGGGTTAGCTGGCTGAATCTTTACGGCTTTTACTTTTAATAATTTCTCTGCAAATAATCTTTCCAAAGCTTTCATAACCTTAATATATCTGATAAACGTTGGTGCAAAATTATGTAAATCCTACGTGAATATGAAATATATGTGTACATTTTTTAGTTAAAGAAAGCATATTATTTATCTTGCCCATGCCAAAGTTAGCACACTTATTCTTATATTTTTCAGTTCAAATAAAGCATCAGCACAAGCTATCAACGTAGCACCTGTCGTCAGCACATCATCTACTAATAAAACATGCTTTCCCTCTAAACAAGATGCTGTTACAGTTGCCTGAAACAAACCTTCTACATTCTTCCAACGCGCATATCCGCTTTTATGGGTTTGTGTAGCATTATTACGTGAACGGATTATTGCATCCGTAACAAGAGGTATACCTGTAACCTTTGATATTCCACTGGCAAGAAGCTCACTCTGATTATATCCACGCTGACGTAAACGAGCACGATACAATGGAACAGGCAACAAACAATCCACTCCTTCAAAAAAGCCGGAAGCAAGCAGCTCACCTGCCATCAACTCTCCCATCTTGCAACAAAGAGTTTTACGTCCATGATACTTCATAGCATACAGAATCAAAGCTACATCTCCTCCTTTGGCGTAATAAAAGAGTGAAGAGGCACGAACAATAGGAAAGCGTCCCCAAAAACATTTTTCCATTTCATTACCGGGGGTATTACCTAAATTAGTATAAGGCAATGACGAAAAGCAGGATATGCAAAGTCCTTCTTCTCCCACTAACAGTTTTCTTCCACACGACAAGCACAAACGTGGAAAGAAAAAATCTCGTATGTCAGTCCATAAACTCATCGGGATCTATCTGCTTTACGTAACGTAACACTTCACCCATCGTAAATCCTCTACCGACTGCAAAACGAATCAGCTTGGTATTACGCTCATATTCATTTTTCCCCGAGACCGACTTACTTTTCTGACGCAACAAATCGCGTAGGCCTTTTGCATATTCTTCCTCATCAATTTCAGCCACTCCAGCTTCAATCTCTTCTGAAGACAAGTGTTTCATACGTAATGCCTGAACAATTTTTACTCTTCCCCAGCGCGCGAAACGGTATTTGTCGCGCACGAAAGCTCGACAAAAACGAACTGAATCTACATAGCGTTCTTTTTGTAAATGCTCCAATATGCGCTCCGACATTTCTCCATCAGCTCCCCATTGAATAAGCTTAGCCATTACTTCAGCAGGACAATGTTCTGTAGTAGAACAATATGCTTCAGCCTTATATTTCAACTCGTCTTCTGTATATTCTTTCATGGTCTGGATGCTTTTATCATACGATCATTACCATACTGGTCCTTCCGCAATTCGACAGATTTATATCCCATCTGCTGCAATAGCTCAACTGTTTCTCTACCATAAGCTCGGTTTATTTCGTAATATAATACACCTTTCGGAGATAAAATATTGCATCCCACTTCCGCTATTCTTCTATAAAACAGCAAAGGATCGTTATCTGGAACAAACAATGCCAGCTCAGGTTCCCAGTCCAAAACGTTACGTTCCATATCGCTCCGTTCTTTTTCTGTAATATAAGGTGGATTACTAACCAAAATGTCAGTATAAATTTCAGGAAGCGTAGTGCTGAGTATATCAACTTGAGCCAATGTTATTTCAGCTCCATTCAAACGTTTATTCCGCTCTGCTATCGCCAAGGCTTCAGACGACACATCCCATGATGTCACTCTACTATTAGTCAAACGTTTAGCCAGTGCAACAGGAATACATCCACTGCCTGTTCCTACATCAAGTATCCGAACTGCTGATTCGTCCGCATAATCTGACACAATCCAGTCTACCAGCTCCTCCGTTTCCGGACGAGGTATCAACACGCCAGGAGCAACCTCAAAAGATAAGCCACAAAAAGTAGTTTTACCTAATATATATTGTAATGGTTCATACCTTTTAAGGCGAGAGAGAATATCTTCCAGCTTGGCACACTCTTTCGTAGAAAAATTCATATCTTTGCCCGCATAGAGGTCTATTGTGGAAAGACAGAACACATCTGTCAATATCCACTTTGCCAATGCCGATGCTTCCGAATCGGAATATATGCCTGCGAGCGATTGCTTGATATAAGTATATGTAGGATGCATAGGTACAAATGTAAGAATAAAAAAGAAACGGACTATGACAAAAGACGAAAAATATATCCGGCGTTGCATTCAACTGGCACGCAACGGAATGTGTAATGCTGCCCCTAATCCCATGGTAGGAGCTGTAATTGTTCATAACGACCGCATTATCGGCGAAGGTTATCATGCACGCTGTGGAGAAGGGCATGCCGAAGTCAATGCCATTCGTTCGGTAAAAGACGAAAGTATGCTCCGGGAATCAACCATTTATGTCAGTCTCGAACCGTGTTCTCACTATGGGAAGACACCACCCTGCGCCGATTTAATTATAAGAAAAGGAATTCCTCGTGTAGTAGTGGGATGCGTCGATCCCTTTTCGCTTGTTTCAGGCAGAGGCATCCAAAAGTTAAAAGATGCAGGAATCGACGTAAAAGTAGGGATACTGGAAGATGAATGCCGTAAGTTGATCAAACGCTTCATAACATTCAACACCCAACAACGTCCATACATTACCTTAAAATGGGCCGAGTCGGCAGATGGTTTCATTGATATAAACCGAAAAGAAGGCCAGCCTGTTGTCCTGTCTACCCCCATCACATCGATGTATGTACACAAACAGCGGGCAGAACATCATGCAATTCTGGTAGGCCGAAAAACTGCATTATTGGATAACCCTTCACTAACAACACGCAACTGGTATGGAAAAAATCCGGTTCGTCTGGTAATAGACAAGGAGCTTACTCTTCCTGCATCACTGAAACTCTTCGACGGAAGTACACCGACATGGGTATTTACAGCCCTCGACAAAGCCTCTACACCACAAGTTACTTATTTTAAACTGGACTTTAGCCAGAGTATCCTTCCGCAAATTCTACAAAAGCTTTACGAAAACAAGTTGCAAGCATTACTTGTAGAAGGAGGCAGCCAACTGTTACAATCTTTCATAGACGAAGAACTTTGGGATGAAATTTACGTAGAACACGCTGTCAAAATCCTCGGAGATGGCATAAAAAGCCCTGTCATACCCAACGGATATAAGAAAGACTTTCTGTTACGTGATGGTGTTACAGTAACTCATTATGAGAGATAAGCAAAAAAATATGCCAGTTCGTAGATAAAAAAGTTACGCTTATCCATAATTTTATATAAAACTTGACATAAAAGTTCCTATTCGAAAAAAAACTTTCTACTTTTGCAACTTGTAATCAAAGACCATTTTATAAATGAAAATAAAGTTTTTACCTATACTACTGGTTAGTTTATTGACAGCAATGTCGACTATGACTTCTTGTCTTGACAGTGATATTGAGCAAGTTACTTATAGTTCGGAAACCAGTATTACATCATTTTCACTCGGAACGTTACACGTTAAACGAGTAGGAAAAGATTCTAAAGGAGAAGATTCTACGTATACCGATACTATTTCCATGGCGAATTATCCGTTTACTATCGATCAGACAATGAGAACGATAGAGAACAAAGACTCTCTCCCGGTAGGAACAGATATATCAAGGGTAATAACGAATCTCACAGCTGACACAAACTATATTTTATATGGTAAGATTGATTCGGAAGGAGCAGAGCCGCACGATACACTTTGGACTTCAACCGATTCTATCAACTTCGCAGTTGCTCCTGCTGAAGGATTGGCTTTCACAGTTTGGGCTTACAGCGGAGTTAAAGGAAGAGCCTATCATGTAAAAATCAACGTACACAAACAGGAGCCAGACTCATTACAATGGAGCAAAGAGCCAATGGGCAGTGAATTTACTTCAGGCTCATTAATTAAACAAAAAGCCATTTATACAAATAATAAGATATATGTATTCGGAAAAACATCAGCAGGAAAAGCTGTTGCCGAATATACCACTGTATCAAACGGCAACCCGGGAAGTACATGGACTGCCATCGAATTACCGCAGCAAACTGATACTTATTCGGCTACATTATGCCAGGGAAATATTTACTTCCTTGCTAATCAGACATTGTATAAACTGACAGAAAGTGGATATGAATCTCACAACACAACGGTAGGCCTCGACCAACTTTTAGCAAGTATAGACAATTCACTTTATGCCCGTACTGCCAACAATGAATCATTCATATACGATGTACAAAATAATACAGGAACTGCAGAGAATTTCAATCTTACCGATTTTCCCGACAAAGGACAAAAAATCCTCTCTGCCAACCTGCCTGTATCTTATAATAGCAGCTTAACCCGTGCTGTCCTTATGGGATATAATCCAGACAAAGCAGACGGTTCCGGCTTCGTTTCCACACGAATGACAAACGATAGGATGTGGAGTACATACAACTACGAACAAGCAGACACATTCAGATGTCCGAATATCGTAGATCCATCTATCATTTATTATAACAAGAATTTATATGTATTCGGTGGTGAAATCACAAGTAAAGATTATACCGATTATAAATCACCATTTAGCGCATTATTCTATTCTACAGATAACGGACTGACATGGGAGCCTGTAAAGGAAGATATGACATTTGCTACAGAAGGTACATCGTTCGTCGACTTGTATAATAGAGGAAAAAGCAAAGGTGAAGGAAGCTACTCATGTGTAGTAGACCAGAACAACTTTATCTGGATCATCTGGAACGATGGCTATATGAGCAGAGGTCGTGTAAATCATTTTGGCTTCCTTCCTAAATGGGAATAAATCTAAATTCAAAAGCTATGCTATATAAAGACCAAGTGGACAAGACACGAATACCCGCCCACATTGCTATCATCATGGATGGCAACGGACGATGGGCTAAGCAACGGGGACAAGCCCGCTCGTTTGGCCATCAAGCGGGTGCGGAAACAGTTCATGTCATTGCAGAAGAAGCGGCACGCTTAGGAGTAAAATATTTAACTCTCTATACCTTTTCTACCGAAAACTGGAACCGCCCTGCAGATGAAGTTGCAGCTTTGATGAGCCTCCTGATGGATTCCATCGAGGAAGAAACATTTATGAAAAACAATATCAGTTTCCGAATCATCGGAGAAACTGAAAAACTACCTGCCGACGTATTAAAGCGGCTGAATCAATGCATAGAACGTACTTCAAAAAATACAGGCATGTGTCTGGTTCTGGCTTTGAGTTATTCTTCCAAATGGGAAATAACCCAGGCTGTCAAGCAAATTGCCGGCAAAGTTGCCAATGGTGAACTGGATATAGACACTATAACCGACCACACCATCGACCAGTATCTGGCGACTAATTTCATGCCCGATCCGGATTTACTGATACGAACGGGAGGCGAAATACGCTTGAGCAATTACCTGTTATGGCAATGTGCTTATTCCGAACTTTATTTTTGCGATACATTTTGGCCCGACTTTAAGGAAGAAGAGCTATGTAAAGCGATCTGTGATTATCAACGAAGAGAACGCCGATTCGGCAAAACAAGTGAACAAATATTGAAATAAGAAATGCGATACTGTTTTTACCTCATTCTATTGACTCTGGCTTGTGTATTCAGTTTTTCAACGGCACATGCACAAGAAAACAACAATACAGAAAATGACCAGCCGGTAATTTTATACAATGGCACTCCCAAAAAGTATGAAATAGCCGATATCAAGGTTACAGATATTGAGAACTATGAAGACTATGTCTTGATTGGTATATCAGGACTGGCAGTAGGTCAGACAATTACTGTACCGGGTGATGATATTACAAGTGCAATCAAGCGCTATTGGCGTCATGGACTGTTTTCTGATGTCAAAATCACAGCAGAGAAAATAGAAGGTAACAAAATTTATTTGTTCATCCATCTGTCATTACGTCCACGTATCACTGATATCCGCTTCAATGGAGTAAAGAAGAGTGAACGCGAAGATTTGCAGGCAAAGCTGGGTATGGCTAAAGGCAGTCAGATTACTCCTAACCTGATAGACCGTGCAAAGATTATTATCAAAAGACACTTTGACGACAAAGGATTCAAGAATGCTGAAATCAATATCGTAGAACGTGAAGATCCTGCAAACAAAGAACAAGTATATGTAGACGTAAACATCGACAAAAAGGACAAGGTAAAAGTTCACAAAATTACGATCGATGGTAACAGTGTACTGAGTGACAAGAAGTTGAAGCGTGTCATGAAGAAGACCAACGAAAAAGGTAAACTGATTAACTTGTTCCGAGCCAAGAAGTTTATCAACGAAAGATATGAAGAAGATAAACAGAAGATTATCGATAAATATAATGAGTTGGGATATCGTGATGCTATTATCGAATTAGATAGTGTTTCTCCATACGATGAAAAGACCGTAGATGTATACATGAAAATATACGAAGGTAACAAGTATTACCTGAGAGATATTACATGGGTAGGTAATACGGTATATCCTTCCGACCTGCTGAACGAACAGTTACGCATGAAGCGAGGTGATGTATACAACCAGAAACTTTTGAATGACCGTATCAGTAACGATGAAGATGCTATCGGTAACAACTATTATAACCGAGGTTATGTATTCTATCACCTCGACCCTGTAGAAGTTAATATCGACGGCGACTCTATCGATTTGGAAATGCGTATCGTCGAGGGGCCACAGGCAAGTATTAGTCATGTACGCATCAATGGTAATGACCGCTTGTATGAAAACGTAGTTCGTCGTGAGCTCCGTACTCGTCCGGGCGACTTATTCAGTAAAGAAGCACTGGAACGTTCCTATCGTGAAATTGCACAGATGGGACATTTCAATCCAGAAAATATCAAACCGGATGTACAGCCCAACTACGAAAATGGAACAGTTGATATCAACTGGGGACTGGAATCTAAAGCGAACGACCAGGTAGAGTTTTCTGCCGGTTGGGGACAAACAGGTATCATCGGTAAGTTGAGCTTGAAATTTACCAACTTCTCGTTTGCTAACCTCTTCCGCAAAAACGATAATTTCCGTGGTTTCCTACCACAAGGTGATGGTCAGACATTAACCATCAGTGGTCAGACCAACGGTCAGTACTACCAGTCGTATAGTATTTCATTCCTTGACCCATGGTTCGGAGGCAAACGTCCGAATTCATTATCTGTATCAGCATTCTACTCTGTACAGACCGATGTCAGCAGTCAGTATTATAACTCTGCTTACATGAACAACTATTACAACTATCTGAGCGGTTACGGAAACTACTATGGTGGTTATTATGATAACTACGAGTCTTACTACGACCCGGACAAGTCAATCAAGATGTTCGGACTTTCATTAGGTTGGGGTAAACGTCTTCGCTGGCCGGATGACTACTTCACGTTAACAGCCGAATTGTCATACCAGCGATTCATGTTGAAAGACTGGAGTTATTTGTACATCATGCTGAACAACGGACAGTATATGAATACCGGTAACTGTAACAGCTTAAGCTTGAATTTAACATTATCTCGTAATTCAACCGATAACCCGATCTTCCCGCGTTACGGTTCAGAATTCAGCGCTTCTTTACAGATTACTCCGCCTTACTCACTGTTCAGTAAGAAAGATTATTCTACTTACGGAAAAGACAACTACGAAGAAGCAGCCAGCATGTATAAGTGGATTGAATACCACAAATGGAAATTCAAAGCAAAAACTTATACAGCCCTGATGGATATCCAGAAATGTCCGGTTATTATGACACGTACCGAATTTGGTATTTTGGGACACTTCAATAAATATAAACGTTCACCGTTTGAAACCTTCTACGTAGGAGGTGATGGTATGACAGGATACAGTTACAACTATGCTTCTGAAACCATTGCACTGCGTGGTTACGAAAACGGTTCTCTGACTCCGTACGGAAGTGAAGGTTATGCTTACATCCGCTTAGGAGCCGAATTACGTTACCCGTTGATGCTGGAAAATTCAACCAGTATCTATGCACTGGGATTTGTAGAAGCTGGTAATGCATGGAACGATGTAAGCAAGTTCAATCCGTTCCAGTTGAAGCGTTCTGCCGGTGTAGGTGTACGTATCTTCCTGCCGATGATTGGTATGATGGGTATTGACTGGGCCTATGGTTTCGACAAGATCAATGGTTCTACTCAGTACAGCGGAAGTCAGTTCCACTTCATCATCGGACAAGAATTCTAAAAAAGAAAGACCAATTAATGAAGAACTGAAGAATGAGAAATGAAAATTGAAAACAAGAGGCCGGCTTGGCTGACAGATTTTTCATTTATCATTCTTCATTATATTAAAAACATCGCTTATGAAAAAAGTCATCTTTTTAGCAGCATTGCTCGTGTGCAGCATCGCCACACAAGCACAACGATTTGCCTTGGTAGACATGGAATACATTTTGAAGCAGATTCCTGCCTACGAACAAGCAAACCAGCAAATGGAGAACCTTTCAAAACAGTGGCAAAGTGAAATAGAAGCAAAGACTCAAGAAGCCAAGACACTGTATGATAATTATCAGAAAAGTGCTTCTACGCTGTCGGCTACCCAAAAGACAGAACGAGAAAACGCCATCATTGCAAAGGAGAAAGAAGCAGCCGACTTGCGCAAAAAATACTTTGGTCCTGAAGGTGAAGGCATGAAAAAGCGTCAGGAACTAATCAACCCTATTCAGGATGCGATATACAATGCCATAAAGGAAATCGCAACACAAAAGAGCTATGATGCAGTAATAGACCGAGCATCGGCACAAAGCATGATTTTTGCCTCTCCACGTATAGACATAAGCAACGAAGTCCTTGCCAAATTAGGATATTCAAATTAATTTTATACTTTTGCAAAGTCTAAGATAAACAACATGTAAAACCAAAAATAAATTAATAACACAATAGAAACAAATAAGATTATGTTGAAAAAAATTGCTTTATTACTTTTACTCATCGCTCCGATGAGTGTATTTGCACAGAAGTTCGCACACTTCAAGTCTATGGACATCATCCCGGTTATGCCGGAATATGCAAAAGCTCAAACTGACATTCAGGCATTGCAGAAACAGTATGAAGACGAAATCAAACGTGCATCTGATGAGTTCAACAAGAAATTTGCCGAATATCAGCAAGAACAGAAAACTCTTCCACAAAATATTCAGGAACGTCGTCAGAAAGAACTTCAGGAACTTTCTGATAAAGGTATGCAGTTCCAGCAGGATGCACAGCAGCAACTGCAGAAAGCTTACAGCGATATGATGGAACCAATCTATAAGAAACTGGAAGATGCTGTAAAAGCTATTGGTACTGCAGGTGGCTATACTTATGTATTCGACCTGAACCGTACTGACATCCCTTACGTAAACGAAACAATGTCGAAAGATGTAACAAACGACATCAAGACGAAGTTAGGTATCAGCCTGACAGCTGTTCCGGCTGCAGCACCGGCAGCAACTCCTGCTCAGTAAAAACGTGTTTTCAACGTAACAAAAATAAAGTTGTCATTGGCTTTATCCCAGAAACGGATAAGGTCAATGACAATTCTTTTTTTCACCTCTTAATCAAATTTCCCCATGTTTTCCACTACTGGACCTATCGGAGTATTCGATTCTGGATACGGAGGACTGACTATCCTCGACAAGATCCGTGAATTACTGCCTCAGTACGATTATATCTATCTGGGAGATAATGCCCGTACCCCATACGGCACACGTTCTTTCGAAGTCGTTTACGAATTCACCCTGCAAGCCGTACGTAAACTGTTCGAGTTAGGCTGCCCGCTGGTTATCTTGGCCTGCAATACGGCTTCGGCAAAAGCCTTAAGAAGCATCCAGCAAAACGACTTGCCGCATATCGACTCAAGCCGGCGAGTACTGGGAGTAATTCGTCCTACAGCCGAATGTATAGGCGAGCTGACTGTTACACGCCACGTCGGACTTCTTGCTACAGCTGGAACAGTAAAATCTCAGTCCTATCCGCTGGAAGTACGGAAGCTGTATCCCGACGTACAACTCACCGGAGTAGCATGCCCGCTCTGGGTTCCACTGGTAGAAAACAACGAGTTCAATTCGCCGGGAGCCGACTACTTTGTACGTAAGTACATCAACCAATTGCTGGAACAAGATCCGGAAATAGATACCATTATATTAGGTTGTACACACTATCCCCTGCTGATGGACAAGATACGTCAGTTTACTCCGCCACATATTCGCCTCATTGCTCAGGGAGAATACGTAGCACATAGCCTGAAAGATTACCTTCGCCGTCATCCCGAAATAAGGACCCGCTGTACGGCAGGGGGAAGCTGCGAGTTTCTCACGACCGAATCGGTCGAAAAATTTCAGGAAGCTGCATCTATTTTCCTGCACCAGCAAGTACACGTACGAAGCATTACTTTAGAATAATCTTCACACATATAATTACCATTCAGCTAACATCACACTAAACCATCATACTATGACTACATTCGCCCCGTTTGCACGCCCGATGTATATCATGGCAAAGCCAGCCGGTTCACTATGCAATCTGGCCTGCCACTACTGCTACTATCTGGAAAAGGCCAAACTTTATCAGGACACTCCCAAGCAAATCATGAGTGACGATCTGCTGGAAAAGTTCATCAAAGAATACATAGAGAGTCAGACCATGCCACAGGTTCTTTTTACATGGCATGGCGGAGAAACCTTGATGCGTCCCCTCGATTTCTATAAAAAGGTGATAATGTTACAAAAGAAATATGGCAGAGGCAGAAGCATAGACAATTGCATCCAGACAAATGGTACTTTACTGACCGACGACTGGTGCCGTTTTTTTCACGATAACCACTGGCTGGTAGGGGTTTCCATCGACGGGCCACAGGAGTTCCACGACGAATACCGGAAAAACAAACAGGGAAAGCCTTCGTTTGTCAAGGTCATGCAAGGAATCAATCTGCTGAACAAACATCAGGTAGAATGGAATGCACTGGCCGTCGTAAACGATTTCAATGCCGACTATCCGCTCGATTTTTATCATTTCTTTAAGGAAATAGGTTGCCGGTATATTCAGTTTACTCCGATTGTGGAACGTATCTTCCGACATGCCGACGGACGCTATCTTGCCTCGGTAGAAGAAGGAGCTGAAGAAACGCTAACCGACTTCTCGGTTACTCCCGAGCAATGGGGAAACTTTCTCTGCACCATATTCGATGAATGGGTACGAAATGACGTAGGCGAATATTTTATCCAGCTATTCGACTCAACCCTTGCCAACTGGGTAGGCGAACAGCCCGGCATTTGTACACTGGCAAAGAACTGTGGGCATGCGGGAGTCATGGAATTTGACGGTGACGTATATGCTTGCGACCATTTTGTTTTTCCACAATATAAGCTGGGCAATATCTATTCAAAATCGCTGGTAGAAATGATGTACAGCGAAAAACAACTGCAATTCGGTCGCGATAAATCGGAAAAGCTGCCTACGCAGTGCAAGGAATGCCAGTATCTGTTTGCCTGCAACGGCGAATGTCCGAAGAACCGTTTCTGCAAGACCGCTTCCGGAGAGCCCGGACTGAATTATCTGTGCAAGGGATACTACCAGTACTTCGACCATGTAGCGCCTTACATGGATTTCATGAAAAAAGAATTGCTGGCACAGCGCCCGCCAGCCAATATCATGGAAGCTATCCGAAAGGGAGAACTCTGACACTGACTATCTCTCACTTTCCAGCAAAGATACAGATGAACTCGGACACACGATACCGGCTTTTCTCAAGGTATCGGCATGAGTTCATCTTTTTTTGTACAAACTTTCGATTTTTTTGTACAAAAAATAAAAAAACGTCAAGACGTTTTTTACCAGACAGCACCACATCTTTTTCAACTCCCTGCAAGTTCCCATAAACAGAATACCCCTTTCACGCCCATTCCCGGAAACTTGATTTTTAAACAAGAGGAAACAGACGCCAAAGGGGTATATCTTATATAAGCGATAAAGATTATTTCTTTTTCAGTTCATCGGCAGGAACAATGCGGTAAAGTTTGTCGCTCGGACGAATCCGGTCGGGCACCTTGAACGAAACATGTACTCCTTTCTTTACTACATCTACCGGTTTCAGGTCCACACGCGCTTCGTCCAGCGTAACATACATTGCCCCTGTTGTAGGTCCTGTAATCAGGAGCTTGTCGCCCACCTTGATTTCAGAAGCTTCGATCAGGAATTCTGCCACACCGATATTCGAGAAATACTTGATACCGCGTCCGGCATATACCTTACGCTCTGTAGCCTCCGAGCCATAATTCTTGCTCCATTCTCCCAAGCGCTGTCCCAGGTAATAACCATTCCAGAAGCCCCGGTTGAATACTGTTTTAAGACGAGTATCCCAATCGGCCTTCTTTTCTTCCGTAAAGGTACCTTCCAGATACGAACGAATAGCCTCCTTATAACATTCTACCACAGTACGTACATACTCAGGTCCGCGCGCACGTCCTTCAATCTTGAATACCCGAACGCCGGCTTCTATCATCTCGTCCATAAAATGAATGGTCTTCAAGTCCTTGGGCGACATGATATACTGGTTATCGATTTCCAGTTCGATATCACTTTCCTTATCTTTCACGATATATGCACGGCGGCACACCTGCATGCAGGCTCCACGGTTTGCCGAAGCATTCAGTTCATTCAGGCTCAAATAACATTTACCCGACACGGCCATACACAAAGCCCCATGGCAGAACATCTCGATACGTACCGGCTGTCCCATAGGTCCCGTGATATGCTGTTCCTGAATAGCATCGTAAATCTTACGCACTTGCTTCAAGTTCAGCTCACGTGCCAGCACAACGACATCGGCAAACTGCGAATAAAACTTCAGAGCTTCTGCATTGCTGATATTCAACTGAGTAGACAAATGTACTTCTTGCCCAATCTGGTTACAATAAGCCATGACAGCTACATCGGCAGCAATTACTGCGCTGATGCCTGCTTCCTTTGCTGCATCCACGATTTTCCGCATCAGAGCAATATCCTCATCGTAGATAATAGTATTCACGGTCAGGTAACTCTTTACACCGTTTTCATCACAGACCTTGGCAATCTCGCGCAAATCGTCTACGGTAAAAGTGTTTGCCGAACGGGCACGCATGTTCAGGCTTTCGATGCCGAAATAGATTGAATCTGCCCCTGCATGAATAGCCGCAGCCAGTGACTCTCGGGAGCCGACCGGTGCCATAATTTCGAAGTCCTTTATTGAGTAATTCATCTTTTCTTATTGATTTCGGACGCAAAGGTAACGAATTTCCGGCAAACACACGAACAAGCGGACAGAAACCCCTGAACGATCTTTCTAAAACAGTACATAAATAAAGCATACATATAGTGTCAGTATGCAGAAAGTAGAAAAACGAACAAAAAATATTACTTTTTATTACATCTTATATAAATTATTTTATATCTTTGTCGTTCGACAAAAAACATAAGGCAAAAAGACACAAAAACCTTTAAAAAAAGTATCAATGTTTTCATTAAGATGAAAACAAGAAAACATAAGGCATAAGCTAAGAAAGAACCGAAAAATTATATTAACCCAAAATCATTAAGAGAGAGATTTATGAGTAAATTCTTATCACTGCTATGCAGCTTGCTAATCTGTGTAGCGACTTACGCACAGGAAATTACTGTGAACGGAAAAGTTACGGCCAACGGCGAAGAGATGCCGGGAGTAACAGTAGCGGTCAAGGGAGGAACCCATGGTACAATTACCTCCATAGACGGTAGTTATTCACTACAAGTAGATGCTAAAAGTACATTGGTATTTTCATTCATCGGATACGAAACCGTAGAAATGCCAGTAAAAGGCCAGAAGGTTATCAACGTCGATTTGAAAGAATCGTCTGTAGCTATCGATGAAGTTGTTATTGCCGTGCCTTATGGTACTGCCAAAAAATCTACTTTTACCGGTTCTGCCAGCGTCATCGACAAAAAGATTGTAGCCGCATCACAGGTTTCAAGTGTATCAAAAGCCTTGCAGGGAACTGTAGCAGGTTTGCAGTCCTTCTCTACCAGCGGACAGCCGGGTGAAGACGCCGACATCTATATCCGTGGTGTAGGTTCTGCAAATGCTTCACAAACTCCATTGTATGTAGTCGACGGTGTTCCCTACGACGGTAAGCTTTCATCTATTTCTTCACAGGATATCGCTTCTGTTACAGTATTGAAAGATGCTGCTGCCGCTTCTCTTTATGGCTCTCGTGCGGCAAACGGTGTAATCATGATTACAACCAAACAAGGACAGAACGGTTCTGCCCCGACTATCCAGTTATCTGCCAAGTACGGTTTCTCAAGCCGTGCCGTACGCGATTACGACCAGCTGAGTACTGACGATTATTTTATGTTGCAATGGGAAGCATTGCGCAACAGCTATATTGACAACGGATCAGATCCTGTTGCCGCAGCACAGAAAGCTTCCTATATTGTTGCTACAACTCAAACAGGTGGTCTGGGTATCAACCCTTATGGTACAAATTATCCACAACCGGTAGGAACAGACGGAAAAATTGTAGCCGGTGCCACTCCTTTGTGGAATGATAGCTGGGAAGATGCTTTGTCGCAGGATGCTCACTACACCGATTTAAGTGCAAGCGTTTCTGGAGGTAGTGAAAAAACCAAATATTATTTCTCATTAGGTTATCTGGACGATCAGGGTGCTTATATCTGTTCAGGATTCAAGCGTTATAACTTGCGCTCGAACATTACTACCGATTTACGTAAATGGTTGCAGGTGGGACTGAATGTGTCTGCCAGCCATTCTATTCAGAACTATCCGAAACAGGATGATACAGCCATCGGCAATATCGTACTGGCTGCACGCGATATACCTTCTTTCTATCCGGTTTACGAACGCGACATGACAACCGGAGAATATATTCTGGATGAAAACGGAAATCGCATTTATGATTATGGAACTTACCGTAAAGGTTCGTACAACGGCTATAACTTCGCACAGTCTATGCTGTACGATAAAAAGGAGTACAAACGTGATGCTGCTTCTATCCGTGGATATTTGCAGATTACTCCGTTCGAAGGATTGAGCTACAAAATGTCGCTGAACATTGACTACGACAGTAAGTTTACACACAACTACAGTAACCCGACTTACGGCAAGCAGCCGTTGACGGGTAGCGTTGAAAAAGGTAACGACCGTACTACCGGTATGACTTATAACAACGTCATCAACTGGAACCATACTTTCAAGGAAGATCACGATGTTCGTCTGATGGCAGGTCAGGAATATTACGAATACAATACTTCTAACTTCGACGGTTCAAGAACCGGTGTTATTACCGACGGTTATTTTGAGCCGGATGTAGCCTCTACATTGAGCAGCTTCGGCGGAAACAGCGACCAGTACAAGTTGTTGAGTTTCTTCGGAAGCGCCGAGTATTCATATCAGAGCAAATATTTCGTATCAGCTTCGGTACGTACCGACGGTTCTTCACGTTTCCATCCGGATCATCGCTGGGGTACTTTCTGGTCATTCGGTGGTTCATGGAAGATTTCACGTGAGAAATTTCTGGAAGCAGCAAGCAACAACTGGCTGAGCAACCTGACACTCCGCGCAAGTTACGGTGCACAAGGTAATGACAATGTAGGCTACTATGCTTATAAGGCACTTTACGAAATCGGCAGTTCACTGGGTGAATCGACACTGCACGCTTCACGTCTGGAAACTCCCGATTTGAGTTGGGAAACAAACCTGAACCTGAACGTAGGTTTGGATTTCGGATTCTGGAGCAACCGACTGAATGGTACCATCGAATTCTTCCAGCGTTCTTCTAAAGATTTGCTGTTCGCCCGCGATCTGGTTCCGTCAGGAGGATTTGCAAGCATCGATGCCAATATCGGTAAGTTGAAAAACTATGGTTGGGAATTTACCATCAGTGGTACTCCGGTCATGACAAAAGACTGGACCTGGAAGCTCAGCTTGAATGCTACAACTTATAAAAACGAAATTGTTGAGCTGCCAACCGACGTTATGTGGCAGAGCTCAAAGAAATGGGTAAAAGGTGGTTCGTTGTACGACTTCTGGTTGTATGAGTGGGCTGGCGTAAATCCGGAAAACGGTAAACCGCAGTGGTATTATACTGCCAGCGACGGCAGCCGTCAGGTTACTGAGGATTACTCAAGTCTGACTCCGGACGATAAGGTAAAAGTAGGCAGTTCACTTCCTAAACTGAGCGGTGGTTTCCAGTCAGACCTTACTTGGAAGAACCTGTCACTGTCTATGCTGTTCTCTTATGCCATCGGCGGTAAATTGTACAACAACGATAAAATACAGATGATGAGCGTTAAGGGCGGAAACGGTAGTTCTATGAGTGAAGACATGCTGAACCGCTGGACTCCGGAAAACCGATACACAGATATTCCACGTCTGTCGTACGACCAGACCAGCTACTTTACCAGCAGTTCAAGCCGCTGGCTGGTAAACCGTTCATTCCTGCGTTTGAAAACAGTTACATTAAGCTATACTTTACCTAAGAACTGGATACATTTTGCTACACTGAAAGATGCCAGCATCTTTGTTCAAGGAGAAAACTTGCTGACATTCAGTCACCAGCAAGGTCTTGATCCGGAACAGCCTATCAGCGGTGTCGTTTCATTCCGCTATCCGGCCATGAAGACTTTCTCATTTGGTATTAATGTAACCCTTTAATAATAAATAGACGAAATATGAAATTCAATTATAAAAACATATGCCTTGCCGCACTGGCTGCTTGCTCCGTAACAGCCTGCGATCTCGACACAGCTCCAACAACTTCACTCGAAGCAAACGCTGTATTCAAAAATCTGGAAAATGCTGACCGCGTAATCAGAGGAGCCTGGAATTATATCTTTAATTCCGGTTCTACGTATGCCTCTATCGGCTACGGAGCTATCATGATAAACGATGACTTTGCCGGCTCCGATGTAGTAAGAACTACCAGCTACGGTTACTCTTCCAGCTATAAACTGACAAACGGCTACGGACGTGGAGAAATAAACGATGTAATGTGGGACATGGTTTACGACCCGATTAACAACTGTAACGCCGTTCTCAAGAATATCGATGGTATTTCGGGAGATCAGGAAGAAAAGAACCGCATCAAAGGACAGGCTTATGCTACCCGTGGTTTCTTGTATATGTTGTTGGCAAGCCACTATTCTTTTGCTATCGACAAAGATCCGGATGCTGTATGTGTGCCTATCTATACAGAACCAACCGACTATGATATGGCGACAACCGGAAAGCCGGCTGCAAGTGTATCGGAAGTATACGAACAAGCCTTGAAGGACTTGAAATGGGGCTACGACCTGATTCCGACAGACTATAACCGAGGCTCGAATGCAACTGACCAGTACAAAATCGACCACATTGTCGTAACAGGTTTGATGGCACGTACCAGTCTATACGCCCGCAAATGGGAAGATGCTTACAAGTATGCAGATGAAGCCATGAAGTTGAAAAATAATTACCTGATGAGCGAAGCTGAATACAAGTCAGGTTTCAACAATGCACTGAACAAAGAATGGATGTGGGGATATTCTTGTACACTGGATGACAACCTTCCTGCCTACAACTTCTATTATAAGGATACTACGACTCCGGGTGGTGGTTATACCAACTTCAATACAGACCCTCACTTTAAGGAACTGTTCGACAAGAACGACTACCGTAGAGATCTGTTCAAATGGGGCTTGAATACTGGTTACGGCGAGTGTGCCATGCTGAACTACAAGTTCCTGTTCGCCGATATCAACAACATGCTGGGAGATGTCATCATGATGCGTGTGTCAGAAATGTATCTGATCAAGGCAGAAGCGGCTGCACACCTGGCAGGCAAGACAAGCGAAGCTCAAGCATTACTGAAAGAACTTCGTGATGCACGTATGAAAGAAGGATTCGAATCGCCCGTCGTTACAGCAACCGGTGACGAATTGTTGAAGGAAATCTGGCTGGAACGTCGTAAAGAGTTGTGGGGAGAAGGTTTCTCGCTGACGGACATCATCCGTAACCAGCAGTCGGTAGACCGTAAGAAATACGAAGAATATGCAATGGCCGACATTACACACGACAGCAAAGGCCAGGAAATAAGAACTCCTAAACTGGATGAGAACGGCGATGTAATTTTGGCTCCTAAAGATGCAACAGATGAATATAAAGAACAGAACTGTATGCTAATCAGCGGACATTCTACTTTGAAATTCCCCGATGACTCAGATTTCGAAGCAAACAGCAAATATTATCTGTTCCGTATCACAGAAAAGGAAGAACTCCAGAACAAGAATTTGTACAATGACCATCCTAAATTGAGTATTTATCGATAAGCCATAACTCTCACAATACAGAATCCTCCCAGACGAAAGGTAACCCTTCCCGTTTGGGAGGATTTCTTTTATTTATTAATTTTGCAGCGATTTCAACAGTCTGTTAATATTTTATGCAAACTGTCATTTACTTTTGGCAGTAAAACACTATAGAACATTATATTATAATGAAGATAAGAAACATTGACTTAGGCGACAAACCCGTACTGCTTGCTCCTATGGAGGATGTGACCGATCCTGCATTCCGTTTACTATGTAAAGAGTTCGGAGCCGATATGGTATATACCGAATTCGTGTCGAGCGATGCCTTAATCCGCTCGGTAGGAAAAACGATGCTGAAACTGAATATCAGCGATGCAGAGCGCCCTGTCGCTATCCAGATATACGGAAAAGATACTGATACGATGGTAGAAGCCGCACGTATCGTAGAACAGGCCAATCCTGATATTCTGGACTTGAATTTCGGCTGTCCGGTAAAACGTGTTGCAGGTAAAGGTGCCGGTTCCGGAATGTTGCAGAATGTTCCGAAAATGCTGGAAATAACCAAGGCTGTTGTAGATGCTGTAAAAATTCCGGTAACGGTAAAAACTCGTCTGGGCTGGGACGCCGAACACAAAATTATCGTCGAACTGGCAGAGCAGCTACAGGACTGTGGAATTGAAGCACTGACTATTCACGGCCGTACGCGGGCACAAATGTATACCGGCGAAGCCGACTGGACGCTGATAGGTGAAGTCAAAAATAATCCACGTATGCATATTCCGATTATAGGAAACGGTGATGTCACTACTCCACAACGGGCAAAGGAATGTTTCGACCGTTACGGAGTAGATGCTATCATGATAGGCCGCGCCAGCTTCGGACGACCATGGATATTCAAGGAAGTAAAACACTTCCTGCAAACCGGTGAGGAACTTCCTCCTTTATCGTTCAAGTGGAAAATGGATGTGTTGCGCCGTGAAGTGCAAGACAGTGTTAATCTGCTTGATGAACGCAGGGGTATCTTGCATGTCCGCCGTCATCTGGCAGCTTCTCCTTTATTTAAAGGCATTCCCAACTTTAAAGATACACGTATTGCTATGCTCCGTGCAGAAACACTGGCCGACCTGAACGGTATACTCGACCACATAGAAGAAACGTTTGGAGAATAAGTGTGTTTATCCCATCAACTTAAAGACTGGTGAGATAAACCATCTTTTATACATCAGCGTAGCGAGCTGGTAAACAAAGAACGCTGATACGAAACCTACGATAGCATCTATCAGGTAGTGTGCCTGAATATATACAGTAGCACAGCAAAGAAGGATATAGAAAGGAGCCAGTACATAGGCAAGCTTCTTGTTTACACGCCATGCCATTATCATCACAATGGTAGAAATTCCGACATGTGAACTTGGAAAAGCTGCTGTGGGACGCTCCCCTACTTCCTGAGAAGCTTCTACTAACTGGTAAAAGAATCCATGTTCAAAGCCCGGACCGGGAAGAAGATAATCGTTTGTATTGAAATAATCGCCGATAGCGGGGAAAACACAAGCATTCACTTTGTCCATACCGATAGCGGGGAAATAGAACTGAGGACCTGCTACAGGCAACATTATGTAAACAAAATAATAAATAAAAAACGAAGTAACCAGTACAAAACATATTTTCTCAAACCATTCAAAACGATTGAGGAAATAATATACTACTACAACCAGCATCATCGGGTAATAAAAGAAATATCCCATATTAAAAGGCTCACTGAACCACATGGAAGGACAATGCTTGCTAAACTCGACTGCCGGCTGACAACCGAACAGTATCTGTTCGGCATGAGCAAACAAATAATCCAGATTAGGGAACAAGCGATTGAACTCAAAGGTATCGGGATACCAATAGGCAAGCAGGCTCATCTGTACAGTCATACGCACAAAAGCAGTCAGACGACACGGAAAAGCCTGATATAAGAATATCAGAACAAATGTCAAGATAACAATGCCCAAACGTTCCAGCAGCATCATACCGGGATGATCCATACGGGGAAACAGCAATAATATCAGCAAGGATGTTAAAGCATTGTAGATCAAACTGATTGTTTCTACAGCAAACAGTCCCCTTCCACTTTCTACACGCTCAAATAGTTTTATAGCCATTTTTCTTTCTTATACCATGCAATAATCTCTTTTACTCCTCTCTCCAACGGGTATTCTGCCCGATAGCCAAGTTCTTTTTCCAGTGGGGCAATGTCACATTGCCAGTTGCGCTGCTTCATTATTTTATATTTATCCAAATTCAGCGTACTCGATTTATGGAACAAGCGAGCAATGTTTTCTGCAAAGAATGATATGACTTTCAATAATGCCAGAGGACATGTAAAACGTATCAGCCAGGGATTACCCAGTTCCTTACGAATCAAGTCGGAAAAGGTACGGCTGCTGTATACTTGTCCGTCACTTACAAAATAGGCACGCCGTATAACTTTCTTTTCAATCGCAAGATATACAGCCTGAACTAAATCTTTTACATAGACAAACGTAATGTCTTGACGACGGAATCCTGCCGCAAAATCTAAATGCTGTGCTATGGATTCTACCATCAGAAAATAATCTCGTTCACGGGGACCATAGACACCTGTCGGACGGAAGATGACATAAGGGAAGTCTTTCAAGGTATGCAGATATTCTTCCGAATGCAGTTTACTTACCCCATAAGCAGTATTCGGTCGAGGAACATCTTGTTCGCAAATAGGAGAATAATCTTTTTCACGGATCGGGCCAAATACACTCAACGAACTGATGTAAATAAACTGATCAGGAACCATATTCAGGCGCATCAGTGTTTCGATGAAATGACGAGTAGCCCAATAATTGCCGATTTCAAAATCAGCCTTATCCAAACACTTCGTCACCCCCGCACAATGAATGATATAATCCCATCCCCCATGTTCCTGCTTATGTTTCTTCAATTGTTCTTCCAAACGGTCTGAATCGGTAAAGTCTAATTCGGCAAAACGGATACGGGCATCTTGCAAATATCGTCGGCTGCTGCTTTTACGCACACCCGCCCATACCTGCATGTCACGTTCCAATCCTGCTTCTACCAGAAAACTTCCGATAAAGCCGCTTGCTCCGGTTACCAATACTTTTTTCTCCATGCAGCAAAGATAATAGTTTCTCATCTTTCTACCTTAAAATATAGAGAGTTATTGAATCTTTATTCCATTTATTTTGCTTACTTTGTAAAAGAAACATCTGCCTGATACTTATACGAGATATCGCCAAAGAAGACGGCAGTAAATAAAACATTACGATTATGGCTAAGAAAAAGAAAGAGAAAAAAGGCGGAAAACGCATGAAGAAGAAAGAACTGGCAGAATTGCTGGTCAACTATTTCCGCATCAAGCCAATGGAAAGCTTCAGCTTGAAGCAGTTGTTTACGGGATTAAACCTGACTACGCATCCATTGAAAATGCTTTGTGCCGACATCGTTCAGGAAATGGTAGAAGACAATTTTTTAATAGAAACAGAGAAAGGGCATTATAAACTGAATGACAAGGGACAGATCATGACAGGTACCTTCCAGCGCAAAAGCAATGGAAAGAACTTGTTTATTCCTGACGATGGAGGTGAACCTATTTTCGTAGCAGAACGCAACTCGGCACATGCCATGAATAATGATAAGGTAAAAATTGCCCTGTGTGCCAAACGTCGCCGTCATGAGGTAGAAGGACAGGTTATCGAAATTCTGGAACATGCCAATGCTAACTTTGTAGGAACATTGAAAGTAAGTAAGAATTATGCCTTTCTGCTGACAGAAACAAATACGCTGGCAAACGATATTTTTATTCCAAAGGAAAAACTGAAAGGTGGCAAAGATGGTGACAAGGCAGTTGTCCGTATTACAGAATGGCCAGAAGAAGCTAAAAATCCATTCGGTGAAGTAATCGATATTCTGGGTAAGGCAGGAGAAAATACAACTGAAATGCATGCTATTCTTGCAGAATACGGTTTACCTTATACTTATCCTCAGTCGGTGGAAGCTGCTGCCGATAAAATCTCGGCAGAGATCACTCCTGAAGATTATGCTGAGCGTGAGGATTTCCGTGATGTCGTAACTTTCACTATCGACCCGAAAGATGCTAAGGACTTTGATGATGCACTCTCTATTCGCCAGCTTAAGCCAGGACTTTGGGAAGTAGGTGTACACATTGCCGATGTTTCACACTATGTAAAAGAAGGTAGCATTATCGACAAGGAGGCAGTAAAACGAGCAACTTCAGTCTATCTGGTAGATCGTACTATCCCTATGTTGCCCGAACGTCTTTGTAATTTCATCTGTTCGCTGCGCCCTGATGAAGAGAAACTGGCTTACTCTGTAATTTTCAATATGAATGAAAAGGCAGAAGTAAAAGACTATCGTATCCGGCATACTGTCATAAAATCGAACCGTCGCTTTACGTATGAGGAAGCTCAAAATATTATAGAAACAGGAGAGGGAGATTACAAAGAAGAAATTCTGGAGCTGAACAAACTTGCTCAAATCTTACGTGAAAAACGAATAGCAGCCGGAGCTATCAATTTCGACCGCTGCGAGGTTAAGTTTGAAATTGACGAGAAAGGCAAGCCGCTGAGCGTATACTTCAAAGTTTCTAAAGAAGCAAATAAACTGATTGAGGAGTTTATGCTGTTAGCAAACCGTACGGTTGCCGAACACATCGGAAAAGTTCCTAAGAACAAAAAGCCGAAAGTATTCCCTTATCGTATACACGATTTGCCTGACCCGGACAAACTGGATAACTTAAGCCAGTTTATTGCCCGCTTCGGTTATAAGATACGTACAGGAGGAAGTAAAGCAGAAGTATCAAAATCGATCAACCGCTTATTGAGCGATATAGAAGGCAAGAAAGAACAGAATCTGATAGAAACAGTTTCATTGCGCGCTATGCAAAAAGCAAGGTACTCTATTTATAACATCGGACACTACGGACTAGCCTTCGACTATTATACACACTTTACTTCTCCAATCCGTCGTTATCCGGACCTGATGGTACATCGCCTACTAACACGTTATCTCGCAGGAGGACGCAGTGCTCAGGCCGACAAATACGAGGAATTGTGTGAGCATAGTTCTGCTATGGAGCAGACAGCAGCAAGTGCTGAACGTGCTTCCGTCAAATACAAACAGGTAGAATTTATGAGTGAACGTATCGGAAACGTATACGATGGTGTAATATCTAGAGTAACAGAATGGGGACTGTATGTAGAAATTAATGAAAATAAATGCGAAGGTATGGTTTCCATGCGCGACTTAGGCAATGATTATTATGAATTTGATGAAAAGAATTATTGCCTTATCGGACGCCGTCATCATCGCAAGTTCAGTCTGGGTGACCCGGTAAAAATTAAAGTGGCACGTACAAATCTGGAAAAGAAACAACTGGACTTCGTTCTTGCCGACGAATAGCAGACATTTCAAAGGAACCAATCCGTTGAGTTGATATAATAAAAGAGACTGTTTCAAAATGGGAAACTGAGATAGGCTTACTTATCTATAAGTTACGACATAAAGATCTCCTACTTTAGTCTTTGTTTTCTTCAATTAAAGGACTAAAAGTAGGAGATCTTTTTATTTCTAAATTTCAATCTATCAGATTTTACTTTTGCAATTCTATTTTGAGACAACCTCTTTCATATTTTTCTTTGCAAACTACCACTTCTTTCCCAATGGTACTTATTTCTTCAGCAAGCGCTTGCTCAGGAAACGAACCGGATACCAGACCGATAAGAAACCCACCAGCAGCACGGTTACAAATACTATTATAACATCCGAAGCATGAACGCTTACCGGATAAGCATCAACTACAAAGCTTCCTGAATCGCCTAATGAAATCAGACCATATTCCTGTTGAAGCCAGCATAACAGCAGTCCCAATATCACGCCCGCTAAAGCTCCAAAAAGAGAAATCATACGACCTTCGAATAAGAATATATGTACAATCTGTTTATCGCTGGCGCCCAGATTACGTAAGGTTACCACATCATCACGCTTGTCGATAATAAGCATTGAGAGTGAGCCTATGACATTGAAACAGGCAATCATGAGAATAAAAGTAAGGAACAAATAAGATATCAGTTTCTCTATTTCCATGATACGAAACGTATCTGCTTGCTGCTCGTAGCGATCTTGTACTCGAAAATCATCACCAAGCAATGATTGTATACGTTTCTTGACAGCATCTGTACTGGCACCATCTTTCAATTTCAGATTAACGGCGCTCACTTCGGTAGTATACTGAAACAACTTGCGTGCAAAATCCATGGAAGTAAGGATATACGACGCGTCATATTTCTCTTGATTTACGGCAAATACAAGTCCCGACGAAAATAGATTTCCTGTAACAAAACCAGTGGAAGGATTTGCCATATTTACTTTCGCGCCACGTCGCGGTGCATATATTTCCAACGGATCAAGGAAACGAATTCCCGAACCTAAAGTAGAAAGCAACTGAATGCCGGGAATAGCATAATCAACTACTTCATCGTGAAGCAACAAATCTCCCCTTCCGAAAAGAATACTATCTATAGGTGTCAGCTGATCGAAATTATCTTCGACTCCCTTTATTACTGCCATGGCCTGCCTTCCCTGATACTGCACCATCACATTGTCTTCTAATGATTCTGAATAAACTTCTACTTCCGGCAATTTTTTCAGTTGAAGGACTCTGCTGTCCTGCCCATCAAAAACCTTACCATGAGTTGTTGTTATCTTCAGTTGCGGATCGAATGCCGTAAAAAAAGTTTCTACCAAATCCTGAAAGCCGTTGAATACGGAAAGTGTACATACCAATGCCAATGTAGCAAGTGCAACTCCACAAACAGAAATTGTTGAAATCACATTTATGGCATTGTGCGACTTCTTGGAAAACAAATATCTTCGGGCTATATAGAAGGGAAAATTCATGGCTTATAATTTTTCACCACAGGCCGTACCCCATCATACAAAAGTATGTTAAGTACGATCTGTGGTGAATAACAAGAGTTTATTTTTTCAGCAACTCATCAATATGAGCGGCATAATCCAGTGAATCGTCAACAAAGAACTTCAGTTCCGGAATAATACGCAACTGATGACGTACTCGGTTGCCCAGTTCGAAACGAATGGATTTCATATTATCATTAATGTTTTTCACAATTTCCTGACTGCGCTCCGATGGGAAGACACTAAGATACACACGAGCATAACTCATATCAGGGCTGATACGTACCACGCTGACTGATACCAGCACACCGTGCATCGCCTTGGTCTGCAACAAGAAAATATCGCTCAACTCTTTTTGGATGAGTCGGGCAATTTTATTTTGTCTGGTTGTTTCCATATCAATTATTACTTTTTACGTATAATGGTCAGCCCGTCGCGCAAAGGCAAGATCACTTTTTCCACACGTGCATCGGCCGCCACCAAATCATTAAACTTCTTAATTCCGATCGTCTGCGTGTCTGTGTGATGTGGTTCAGCCTCTAACACGTGACCATCCCATAAAGTATTGTCGGCAATAATATAACCACCGGAGTTCATCTTTTTCAGAATCATCTCATAATACTCCACATAGAAACGCTTGTTACCGTCTACAAAAGCAAGATCAAAAACTACATCCATATCTGGAACAATCTTCAATGCATCACCAATATAAAATTTAATTTTATCTGCATATGGAGAATTTTCCAGCCATGGTCGAGTAAAATCTTCCTGTTCGTCATTTATTTCGAAAGTATGGAGCATAGCTCCCTCTTCCAGTCCTTCTGCCAGACAGAGTGCGGAATATCCGCTGTAAGTACCTATCTCAAGCACTTGTTTCGGACGAATCATCTGTACAAACATTTTCAGCATACGTCCTTGCAGGTGTCCGGAAGCCATACGGGGACGCAGAAGTTTTACATGCGTCGCCCGGTACAATGCTTTCAGATAATCTCCTTCTTCATCTATATGCTGAAGTATATACTCATCAAGAGCGTCCGTTTCTTTCATACATTATTAATTATAAGTAACGGTTACGGTTAGGTAATACATAAACATCTTCACTATCCAGTACATCACCCACCTGGTTGATTTCAAGGAATGAAGTATGAGTACCTTTCTTACCGCCACTCAAGTAAGCTACCATGTCTTTATTTGAAAGAACTCCATCGGCAAGCAACTTACGCAATGCTGTAAAATAGTATTCCTGACCACTTGCTTTTTCAGGCATGTAAATAGCTTCTACACCATAAGACAATGCAAGGTGACGCATGGTCTTTTCCTTATAACAGATAGCCAATACCGGATATTTACCACGGAAAGCAGCCAAGTTACGGGCAGTCAGACCGCTGAAACAGTCAGTAATGATAGCACGAATCGGCATCAACGTAGTCGCACGTACAGCTTGTTTAGCCAAGAAAGCAGTGACATCGGTATTTTCCGGAGTCAAAGGAATCTGGATATCGTTTTCCTCCATCTTGTCCTTTTCTGCCTGAGCTGCAACCTTAGCCATTGTCTTCACAGCTTCTACCGGATATTTTCCGTATGCAGTTTCACCACTCAACATCAACGCATCCGTACGATAATAAATAGCATTAGCAATATCGGTTACTTCTGCACGAGTCGGACGTGGATTATTAATCATAGTATGCAACATCTGAGTTGCAACAATAACCGGCTTCTTTGCCAAAATACATTTTTTGATAAGCTGGCGCTGGATACCCGGAATACGTTCCTGCGGAACTTCAATACCCAAGTCACCACGAGCAACCATAACACCGTCAGCCACTTCAAGTATTTCATCAATATTATCAACACCTTCCTGGTTTTCTATCTTAGCGATGATCTTGATATCACTATTGTGCGCATCCAATATTTCACGAATATCAAGTACATCCTGCTTATTGCGTACAAATGAGTGTGCAATGAAGTCAATATCTTTTTCGATAGCATAAAGAATGTTATTACGGTCTTTTTCTGTCAAAGAAGGAAGATTGATACGTACTCCCGGGACATTTACACTCTTGCGGCTTCCCAAGGTAGCATCGTTACATACTCTACAGAACAATGTATTATCATTCTTTTCTACAACCTTCAGCTCCAGTTCACCATCGTCTATCAAAACGTCTGCACCTACCGACAAGTCATGAACAAATCCCGGATAAGTCACAGCGATACATTCACGAGTTGTTTCTTGTTCCGGATTGCCGACAATACGAACTTTATCTCCAGTCTTAAAGTCAATAGGACCTTCTGCACTGGCAGTAGTACGTACTTCCGGACCTTTTGTATCCATAAGGATAGCGATACGGTTTGAAACCTCACGCACGTTACTGATTAATTTTTCAAATCCTTCACGGCTGGCGTGAGCTGTATTCATACGTACAACATTCATACCAGCATTAAAAAGATCTCTGATAAAATCTACTTCACAACGTAAGTCCGAGATGGACGCAACGATTTTTGTTTGTTTGAGCATCATATTTTGTTCTTATTCTAAATGTATTATTTCTTTGCATGTAAAAGTGCTTCTATCCCCAGCCTATATGAATCGAGTCCAAAGCCACATATTACTCCCATACAAGCACAAGAGATCATAGACTTATGCCGGAACTCTTCCCGGGTATGCACATTCGAAATATGTACTTCAATCACAGGAGTGGTTACTGCACGAATCGCATCCTGCAGAGCTATCGACGTATGTGTATAAGCCCCTGCATTCAGCACTATTCCATCATAGGAAAATCCCACTTCATGAATTTTGTTAATCATCTCTCCCTCTATATTCGACTGGTAATAGTCTATTTGTATATCGGGATATAGCGCCTTCAGTGTCACCAAATAATCTTCAAAAGAAACTGCACCATAAATAGACGGCTCTCGTTTCCCCAACAAATTGATATTGGGACCATTGATTATTTGTATTCTCATACTTATTCAAACTAAAACTTTTAATACCTTTGTTGAGAAATTTGGGACAAAGATACGAAAAAGAAATGAAAACTTATGAGAAAAGAGACAAGATAATAATAAAGTATAAGCAATATCTGACTTTGGAGAAATCGCTTTCCAATAATACAGTACAAGCTTACCTCACCGATCTGGACAAATTATTTGCCTACCTGACCATAGAAGACATCGATTATACAAAGGTTACCTTACAAGATTTGGAAGCTTTTTCCGCTGGGCTTCACGATATAGGTATTCATCCTCGCTCTCAAGCCCGCATCTTATCAGGGATACGTTCTTTCTATCATTTTCTGGTTCTCGAAGACTATATCCAACAAGATCCGGCCGAGTTGCTGGAATCTCCTCAAATAGGGAAGCACCTACCCGATGTACTCAGTGTTGAAGAAATTGATACCCTAATCGGAAATATAGACCGAAGTACACGTGAAGGACAACGCAACTGTGCAATACTGGAAACATTATATAGTTGCGGACTTCGAGTTTCCGAACTATGCAATTTGAAAATCTCAGACCTCTATTTTAATGAAGGTTTCATTAAGGTAGAAGGAAAAGGAAGCAAACAACGACTCGTTCCAATATCTCCACGAGCCATCAGAGAAATTCAAAATTACTTTATTGAAAGAGATACAGGACTGATAAAACCAGGATACGAAGACTTTGTCTTCATCAGTCGTTTTGGAAAGAACATTTCTCGCATTATGGTATTCCATATTATCAAAGAACTTGCCAGCCAAATTGGACTAAAGAAAAAAATAAGTCCACATACTTTTAGACATTCCTTCGCAACCCACTTACTGGAAGGAGGAGCAAATTTAAGAGCTATCCAATGCATGCTGGGACATGAAAGTATCGGGACAACTGAGATTTATACTCACATAGATAAGAACAGATTGCGGCAAGAAATCATTGAGCACCACCCCAGAAACGCCAAACGGCAGGCATAGGAGAAGAAAAACAGAGAATTTTAATCTTTTTTTTAATATCTCTTAAAAAAAAGGAGGTCAAAACGTCAACACCTAATAGAGTTTTTCTTATCTTTGCCCCCAAAAGAAGATAAAAACGACTAGATTATATTTTTATAACAAACCTAATATTAAAAAATCATGATTAAGAAGTTGTATTTGCCTTTAGTGGCATTGTTAGTCCTTGCTTTCACTTCATGTGGCAAGATGGGCGAATTGTCCGCTGATTACTTCACAACAAATCCTGAAGTGTTAGAGGCAGTTGGAGGTAAGGTTCCTGTTACTATTACAGGTAAATTCCCTGAAAAGTACTTCAAAAAGAACGCTATCGTTGAAGTTACTCCGGTTTTGAGATGGGATGGCGGTGAAGCTAAAGGTCAGCCAGCTACCTTCCAGGGCGAAAAAGTACAAGGTAACGACCAGACAATCTCTTACAAGACTGGTGGTACTTATACAATGAAAGCCTCTTTCGACTATGTTCCTGAAATGGCTAAATCTGAATTGTACCTTGATTTCAAAATCAAGAAAGGTAAAAAAGAATACACTATTCCTTCTGTAAAGATCGCTGATGGTGTAATCGCTACTTCAGAACTTCCTACAGTAAACTCAGCTAACGCAGCTTTGGCTCCGGATGCTTTCCAGCGTATTATCAAGCAGGCTAAAGAAGCTCAGATTATGTTCTTGATCCAGCAGGCTAACCTTCGCGCAAGCGAACTGAAGTCTGAAGGTTTGAAAGACTTCAACAAACAGGTTGTAACTGTTGCTGGTGATACTAAGAACTACAAACTGAACAACATCGAAATCTCTGCTTATGCTTCTCCTGATGGTGGTGTTAAGCTGAATACTACTTTGGCTGAAAATCGTCAGAACAATACTGAAAAGTATTTGAATAAAGAATTGAAGAAAGGTAAGATCGAAACTACAGTAGATGCTAAATACACTGCTCAGGACTGGGAAGGTTTCCAGGAATTGGTTTCTAAATCAAATATCCAGGATAAAGACCTGATCTTGCGTGTTCTTTCTATGTACAACGATCCAGAACAGCGTGAAACTGAAATCAAGAACATTTCTTCAGTTTACAAGACTTTGGCTGACGAAATTCTTCCTCAGTTGCGTCGTGCTCGCTTGACTGCAAACTATGATGTTATCGGTCGTAGCGATGAAGAAATCAACGAAGCATTTGATACAGATGCTAAGGTATTGAGCGTAGACGAATTGCTGTACGCTGCAACTCTGACAAACGATAAAGCTCGTCAGGAAGCTATCTACAAGAAAACTACAGAATTGTATCCTAACGATTTCCGTGCATACAACAATCTGGGTATGATGGCTTACGCTAACCGTGACTTTACAACTGCAGAAAACTACTTCAAACAAGCTGCTAGCAAGAATGCTAACGCTCCTGAAGTTAACACTAACCTTGGTTATATCGAAATGGTTAAGGGTAACGTTGCTAACGCTGAAACTTACTTGAGCAAGTCAACTGGTGCTAACACTGCTAACGAAGCTCTGGGTAACTTGTATATCAAACAAGGTCAGTACGACCGTGCCGTACAAGCATTCGGTGATACTAAGACTAACTCTGCTGCTTTGGCTCAGATTCTGGCTAAAGACTACAACAAAGCTAAAAATACTTTGAATGCAGTTCAGAATCCTGATGCTTACACTGACTACCTGATGGCTATCGTTGGTGCAAGAACAAACAATGCAGACTTGGTTAAGACTAGCATGGCTAAGGTTGCTCAGAAAGATGCAACTCTGGCTGCAAAAGCTCAGAATGACCGTGAATTTGCTAAATATGCAAACGAAATCAAATAATTGATTTTATCATATCTTTTGAAAAGCCGGAATACATTCCATTGTATTCCGGCTTTTTTATTACAAATAAATTATGTACTTTCGCAGAAAAGAAAACGGAAACATGAGAAAAATATTATTTCTACTCTTAGTAATAACCAGCTTGATTTCCTGCAAAAAGAAACCCGAATTTGTCTTGCAGGCAGAGCTTAAAGATTATACTTCCGACGAAATTCTGGTAGTATACGATGACCCTGTTTCCAAACTTGATACAATCGTTCCTAAAGACGGAAAATTTACTTATACATTCGCGCCTGATACACTGACATTATTCCGCCTGGTATCTCCAAATAACGGCAAGACAATACCTGTTGTTGCCGATAAGACCTTGCATATGACCTTAACAGGCTCCTTTGAAAGTCCGATAATCAGCGGTGACGGTGAGAATGGAGAATATGGCAAATTCCTCGAAAGTATACAAAGCATCAAGGATGACCACACTGCTGTATCAAAAAAAGCAGAGGAGTTTATCACACTCCATCCTCAATCATTCATTTCGGCATATCTTATCAACGAATATTTCGTACAAGTTCCTCAACCAGACATTGAAAAAATCCGCAACCTGATAGACCCACTGGAAGGAAGCGTAAAGGACAGCCGTATTCTGGGCGTCGTATTGAAATCAATTCCTCCGAAAAACAAGAATGAACGAGACGAAAAATATCTTGCCTATTTTTCTTGCAAAGACAGAAATGGAAAGTACATCACCTGGAGTAGTTCAGTAGAAAACAGCTATACATTGCTGAACTTTTGGGCCAGCTGGGATAAAAAAAGTATAACAGTCCGCGACTCTCTTGCCGAAATGGTCAAGAAACTTCCAGAAGACAAATTCAGAGTCCTCAATATTTCTCTCGACTATGAAAAAGAGAAATGGCTCGATGCATGCAAAGACGACAGCAAACAATGGCTCGAAATATGCGACTATAAAGGATGGGGCAACCAAGTTGTCAAACAAAACAATATCTATAAGTTACCGACCAACATTTTAGTAGACCGTAACCGAAAAGTCATTGACAAAGATTTATATGGCAATACCCTATATACAAAAGTAAAGCAACTCACTCAAGAAGAGAAGAAATAAAAATTACACCTTCATGTTAACCAAGCTATTCGGCGCAGCCGTACAAGGTATTGACGCCACTATCGTAACCATCGAAGTAAACAGCTCACGCGGCATAAAATTCTTTTTGGTAGGACTCCCCGATTCGGCTGTTAAAGAAAGCCATGAACGTATAATGTCGGCTTTGCAAGTAAATGGCTACAAGTTTCCTACCTGCCAGATAGTGGTAAATATGGCACCAGCTGATGTCCGAAAAGAAGGTTCATCATACGACTTACCACTTGCCATCGGGATACTGGCTGCCACCGGAACTGTTGCATCTGAAAAGCTGAACCGATACCTTATTATTGGAGAACTGGGCCTGGATGGCAACTTACAGCCAATTAAAGGAGCACTTCCGATTGCCATCTGTGCCCGTCAGCAAGGGTTAGAAGGATTAATCCTTCCTAAGCAGAATGCTCGTGAGGCAGCCGTCGTAAACAATCTGAAAGTTTTTGGAGTAGAAAATATAACCGAAGTCATTGAATTTTTCAACGGCAACCGTATACTGGAACCCACAATCGTCAACACTCGCGAAGAATTCTATCGGAGCCAGACTAATTTTCCGTTCGACTTTGCCGACGTAAAAGGACAAGAAAGCGTAAAACGTGCCCTCGAAGTTGCAGCAGCCGGAGGACACAACCTTATTATGATAGGAGCGCCCGGCAGTGGAAAATCGATGATGGCAAAGTGTCTTCCCAGCATACTCCCCCCATTGACACTCGCCGAAAGTCTGGAAACGACCAAAATACACTCTGTTGCCGGGAAACTGGGAAAAGAATCCTCACTGATAGCCGTACGCCCCTTCCGGAGTCCACATCATACCATCTCACAAGTAGCCATGGTAGGGGGAGGCAGCACTCCCCAACCGGGAGAAATCAGTCTGGCACACAATGGCGTACTTTTCCTCGATGAACTGCCGGAATTTAACCGAAGTGTACTTGAAGTACTTCGCCAGCCACTTGAAGACCGCCGTATAACCATTTCACGTTCCAAGTATACATTAGAATATCCTGCCAGCTTTACACTCATAGCTTCCATGAATCCTTGTCCGTGTGGTTATTATAATCATCCTACCCGCCATTGCGTTTGCAGTCCCGGACAAGTACAACGATATTTGAACAAGATATCCGGTCCATTACTCGACCGCATCGATATACAAATAGAAATTGTACCTGTACCCTTCGAAAAACTGTCCGAGCGCACTAACGGCGAACCAAGTGCAGCCATACGCGAGCGAGTTATTCGGGCAAGACAAATACAAGCCAACCGATTTGCCAACGATCCGGGAGTTCACTGCAATGCCCAAATGTCATCACGCCTACTGCATCAGTATGCACTGCCCGATGAAAAAGGACTTGCATTGCTTCGTAACGCTATGGAACGTTTTCACCTTTCAGCACGTGCATACGATCGCATCCTGAAGGTATCGAGAACCATTGCCGATCTGGAAGACTCAGCACAGATACTCCCCCATCATCTGGCTGAAGCGATAAGCTACCGTAATCTTGACCGCGAGAACTGGGCTGGATGAACAGACACAAACGATTTTAAACTCCAATATCAAGCGATTAATATAGCAACCAAGATGAAAAATATCAGCAGAAACGCAATAATCGGTTACCCAGCCGGAATAATCACTGGCATAACTTATGGTCTGAATCCCTTGTTCGGTGTCCCATTAATGAAAGACGGAGCAGCAATCGAATCCATTCTTTTCTTCCGTTATGCCATCGCCGTATTATTCTTAGGCGCCTTTCTTTTAATAAGCAAACAAAGTTTTAAAATTTCGTGGAAGCAAGCCGGAGTATTGCTTATCCTCGGACTACTTTATACATCAAGCAGCATATTTTTGTTCGAAGCATACAACTATATCGCCTCGGGACTTGCAACCACAATCATATTTCTTTATCCGGTACTTGTAGCTATTATCATGGTCTTCTTGCGAGTCGTTCCCTCCTGGCCAGTCTGGCTTTCTATTATCCTGACCTTTGCAGGCGTCGTCATTATGACGCAAAGTGACTCCACCCAAACCATCAGCCCGACAGGTGTCATTCTTTCTCTTGGCTCAGCCTTAGTCTATGCACTGTTTATCGTCATCATCAACCGGAGTAAAGTTATCAGCTCCATATCAAACAGCCTGCTGACATTCTATGCGCTGACGGTAGGTGCTATTATCTTTCTGGGAAAAATCATCCTATCGGATATTGATATTACAGCAGGAATTGAGCACAACATGGCATGGTTGAATCTGGTTGGCCTTGCCCTCCTTCCTACCGTAGTTTCTACAGCCACGCTGGCCATAGCGACACGAAATATCGGAGCCACCAAAGCTTCTGTCCTTGGTGTCTTCGAACCCGTTACGGCCATTCTTATCGGTACGATTGTTTTTGGGGAAGCTCTTACAACAAATATCATTGTGGGTATCCTGCTCTCTATAGCCGCCATAACTTTCATGATTGCCAAAACCAAACGATAATACCTTACTCTCCTGCAAGTTATTTAAAACAAAAAAGTAACTTTTTAGCCTTTCACAGCCTTCACCTGCTCCGTCTGAAGCAGAGGAAACCCGCTATATCAAACAAGGTAATCGGCAAAAAGGCAAATAAAACTCTTTATATACGAGAAAGCTACAGTTTATAACTTCCAAAACCTCGGCACATTTTCCGAAAATTTGTACAAAAACTAAAATCTTTTGTACAAAAAATCAAAGAAGCCTCTCGACGTTATAACCTCCTCTTCTCAATCTATTTAAGATACTCGCTGGGAGGAATACCAAACTGTTGCTTGAAACATTTCGAGAAGTGCGATAATGTATTAAAGCCTGTCATATCCGCTATCTCAGAAATCGTATATTTACCCTCTTTCAACAACTCTGCCGCACGGTTCAATTTATAAGTTTTGAAAAAGACACTTGGATTTTCTCCTGTAAGTCCTTTTACCTTATAATAGAACTTGGTACGCGAAATTTTCAAAAGTAGGTTACGGTGGAAAATTCCTCTTTTCTATAACATTTTCACAGTTCGAACAGCAAAAACAATTTCCAGCCATACGCCATAAAGAGACCTCAAAAAATGATTGGAAAGAACTCTTTTTCACTTGTTTTCTGCAATCAATCATAAATAGCAATAAAATCGTTATCTTTGCACACGATAAATGCGCATTAAAATATAATACATTATACGTATATGGAAAAAAAATTCAAACGAACAACCGTAACATCGGCTCTACCATACGCCAACGGTCCGGTCCATATCGGACACCTGGCTGGAGTATATGTACCTGCCGACATCTATGTGCGCTACTTGCGCTTGAAAAAAGAAGATGTGCTCTTCATTGGCGGTTCTGACGAACATGGAGTACCTATCACTATCCGTGCAAAAAAAGAGGGAGTTACTCCACAGGATATTGTAGACCGCTATCATACGCTGATCCGTGATTCATTTAAGGAATTCGGCATCTCATTCGATGTTTACGGACGTACTTCTTCACAAGTCCACCACGATACAGCTTCTGCTTTCTTCCGTAAATTGTACGACAAAGGAGAATTTATCGAAAAAACTTCTATGCAGTATTACGATGAAGAAGCCCATACATTCCTTGCCGATCGTTATATCACCGGTGAATGTCCACGTTGCCACGCACAAGGTGCATACGGTGACCAGTGCGAGAAATGTGGAAGTACACTTTCTCCTACCGAACTGATCAATCCGAAGAGTGCTATCAGCGGAAGCCAACCTGTCATGAAAGAAACCAAGCACTGGTATCTTCCACTCGACAAACACGAAGGATGGTTACGTAAATGGATTCTGGAAGACCACAAAGAATGGCGTCCTAATGTATACGGACAGTGCAAGAGCTGGCTGGACATGGGATTACAACCTCGTGCCGTAAGCCGTGACCTTGACTGGGGTATTCCTGTTCCTGTAGAAGGGGCTGAAGGGAAAGTATTGTATGTGTGGTTTGATGCCCCTATCGGCTACATTTCGAATACAAAAGAATTATTGCCCGACTCATGGGAAAAATGGTGGAAAGACCCTGAAACACGCCTGATCCATTTCATCGGAAAAGACAACATCGTATTCCACTGCATTGTATTCCCTGCTATGCTGAAAGCAGAAGGAAGTTACATCTTGCCGGACAATGTTCCTGCAAATGAGTTCCTGAACCTGGAAGGCGACAAGATTTCAACATCACGCAACTGGGCTGTATGGTTGCACGAATACCTGCAAGATTTCCCGGGCAAACAAGATGTATTGCGTTATGTATTGACTGCCAATGCTCCTGAAACAAAAGATAACGACTTTACATGGAAAGACTTTCAGGCTCGTAACAACAATGAATTGGTTGCTGTTTATGGAAACTTCGTAAACCGTGCCATGGTTTTGACAAACAAATACTTTGAAGGTAAAGTCCCTGTTTGCGGCGAGCTGAATGATTACGACCGTGAAACATTGAAAGAATTTGCTGACGTAAAAGCTGAAGTTGAAAAACTGCTGAATGTCTTCAAGTTCCGTGATGCACAGAAGGAAGCGATGAACCTGGCACGTATCGGAAACAAATATCTGGCTGATACAGAACCTTGGAAGCTTGCCAAAACAGACATGAACCGCGTAGCAACAATTTTGAACATTGCTCTGCAACTGGTTGCTAACCTTGCTATTGCTTTCGAACCATTCTTGCCGTTCAGTAGTGAAAAGTTACGTCACATGCTGAATATGGAAAGCTTCGACTGGGAACAACTGGGACGTACCGACTTACTGACTGCCGGACATCAGCTGAACAAGCCGGAATTGCTGTTCGAAAAGATTGAAGATGACGCCATTCAGGCACAGGTAGACAAACTGCTTGCTACGAAAAAAGCTAATGAAGCAGCCAACTACAAAGCTAATCCTATCAAACCGACTATCGCATTCGAAGAATTCGAAAAGCTCGATATCCGTGTAGGAACCGTATTGGAATGTGAAGCAGTTCCTAAGATGAAGAAATTGCTGAAATTCAAGATTGCAGACGGACTGGAAAACCGTACAATCGTAAGCGGTATTGCACAGCACTACCGTCCGGAAGAACTGGTAGGAAAGCAGGTATTGTTCATCGCCAACCTTGCCCCACGTCAGTTCAAGAACGGACTGGTAAGTGAAGGTATGATTCTGTCTGCCGAAAATTTCGACGGTTCACTCGCCGTAACTTCTGTACTGAAAGAAGTAAAACCAGGAAGTGAAGTGAAATAATCTTCCTTCTCCCTATAATAACTGAAGCGGAGAATCTCAAATTTCTATTTTTGAGGTTCTTCGCTTTCATTACCACCCACACCCATCTACTTATTAAAAAGATTTTGTGACATGCCCGAACAATCACTAAAAGAAAAAACCGCAAAAGGACTTTTGTGGGGAGGCGTAAGTAACGGAATACAACAATTGCTAAATCTAATTTTCGGTATATTTCTTGCTCGCCTACTTACTCCTGCCGACTACGGTATGGTGGGTATGCTTACTATTTTTACAGCCATTGCAGGCACGTTACAAGAAAGCGGATTTACAGTTGCTCTAGCCAACAAAAAAAATATCTCACACAAAGATTATAATGCTGTATTTTGGTTCAGTACCTTAATGGGCTTAAGCCTTTATACAATTTTATTCTTTTCCGCCCCTTTAATAGCTGATTATTATCGACAACCTGATTTGGTACCATTAGCTCGATTAACTTTTTTAGGCTTTCTCATTTCCAGTACTGCAACCGCCCATAATGCTTACTTATTCAAAAATTTAATGGTAAAACAAAAAGCCATATCACAATTACCAGCATTACTTCTATCAGGTACAATAGGTATCATTATGGCATTAAACGGTATGTCATATTGGGGTATAGCTATCCAAAGTCTCATTTATATTGCAATCATCAATCTAAGTTTTTGGTATTTTTCTCCATGGCGTCCCACTTTCCAATTCAATTTTGCCCCATTAAAAGAAATGTTTGGATTTAGTAGCAAAATGTTATTAACCAACATATTCTTACAAATTAATAACAATATATTTTCTGCCATTATAGGACGACTATTTACTCCCAAAGAAGTAGGTCTCTATACACAAGCTAATAAATGGAACATAATGGGATCATCATTTATTGGAGGAATGATAAGTAGTGTAGCTCAACCAGTTTTATCACAATTATCAGAAAGCCAAGATCGTCAGCAAAATGCCTTTCGAAAAATGTTGCGATTCACTGCTTATCTATCATTTCCTGCAATGTTTGGATTAGCCCTTATTGCTCCAGAATTCATTTATTTAACCATACAAGATAAATGGATGCCGTGTGTACCTATTCTGCAAATCCTATGTATTTGGGGAGCTTTTCTCCCCATAACAACACTTTGCTCAAATCTTATTATCAGTAAAGGTAAATCCAATATTTATATGTGGAACACCATTGGCATAAGTATAATACAAATCGTAGCTATACTAATAGTACATAAATGGGGAATTCATATGATGATTGCCATATATAGTAGCCTTAATATTATCTGGTTATTTATATGGCTATATTTTATAAAAAAAGAAATTGGTCTAAGTGTGTTGAACGCAATAAAAGATATTGCTCCCTTTGTTAGTACTGCAACTTTAAGTATACTATTAAGTTATCTCATTACCCTTCCTATAAAAATGCCAATATTTGTATTATTAACAAAAATCATTACCGCTGCAATTCTTTATTTAGGAATCATGCAAATAATAGGATTACAAATACAAAAAGAGATATTCAATTATTTGGTTAAGCATAAAATTACAGAACAATGATTAGTGTTATTATACCATTATACAATGGAGCTAAGTTTATTCAACGCAGCATCAATTCTGTTCTGAATCAAACTTATCAAGATTTTGAAATTGTGGTAGTAAATGACGGTTCTACCGACAATGGTCCTCAAATGGTAATGCAATGGCAACATCCATTTATTAGATTAATAAATCAAAAGAACAGTGGAGTATCCATTGCTCGTAATACAGGTATTAAAGCTGCTAAAGGAAATATCATTGCGTTTTTGGATGCAGATGATGAATGGCTTCCTAATCATCTGGAAGTAATCCATCAGTTAGCAGAATGCTATCCGGAATGCGGAGTCTTTGGAACATCATATTTTTTTAAAAGAGAGAATGAAAACCCGACTCTCCCTGTTCTACCTAATAAATTCCCTTTTACCGGGACTGAGGGAGTACTCGACAATTATTATGAATTAGCATCTGGTACAGACTTCCCGATGCAAACAAGCGCCTATGCTGTACGGAAAGAAATTATACAAGAAATCGGAGGATTCCCTTCAGGAATACCTTCAGGAGAAGATATTATTACACTTGCTCGTTTACATGCAGTCTGCGACTTTGCTTATTCTAAAGAACCAACATCTTTATATTATCTAACAAACTCTGATAATAAAAGTATCCGAACAATCAAAGACCACGATCCTTTAGATGCAATGTTTCACGAGTTATATAGACAAATTTCTTATAAAAAAGGGAGTCGGCTTTTTCTATCTTCTTGGCATAAAAGGCGAATGTCAGGAGCTTTAATAAATAGAAAATATAAAATCGGATTCAGAGAATTTTTTAAAGCTTTCTGTATTTTCCCTTTCTATAAAAAACTTTATACATCGTTTATAATTACATTCTTAGCAGGGATTACAAAAACGGATCTATACGAACTAAATAAGAAGTTAAAAGGTAAGTAACTAATTTATGCATACACCCGTCAATTACATAACAACCTGGTTCTATAAAGAATCGAAGGAGGAAGCCAGTTTCTATCCTCAACTGGGACAGAAAGGTAACTCTTCGCTTGTACATTCTATTTACATGCAGATACAAGTACCTTTCTTCGTGACATTCAAACATTATAATCCGGAAGCAAAATTCATCTTTTTCACTAATTTGAAAAAAGAAAATCTGCCCGATTATCTTACTCGGTTGTTCGATAAACTGGAGGTGGAAGTTATCACATTGCCTTATACTTGCAAACCTCCCAAAGACTGGTATCCGGCATGGCAGAACCAGTTTTACCTGTACGATATTTTACGGTACATGGACACTCGCATGCAAGAAAATGAAACTTTGCTAATCAGCGATGCCGACTGTCTGTGCCATACCTCTCTCAATACCTTGTTCGGGGCCGTCCGTAAAGACGGTAGTGCTCTTTATGAATTCATTACCGACAGACAATATTCCATCAACGGAATTACGCTTCCTCAAATGGAAGAAGTGTACCGGGCCTGTTATGGAAAAGAGGTAAAAGGTTCAATGACTTACTACGGGGGCGAATTTGTAGCCTTGCGAAAAGATGTAATCAGTAAAATCAATACTGCATTTCCGGAACTGTGGGCTTTCAACCTGGAGTATGGAAAGCAGCATCCGTTCAAGTTAAATGAAGAAGCGCATTTACTGAGTCTGCTTGCCGAACATTTACAAATACGTAATACAACAGCCAACCGGTATGTGAAGCGCATGTGGACTACTCCTCATTTCAACAATGTACAGCCGGGCGATGAAAACTATCCGGTATGGCACTTGCCGTATGAAAAGAAACGTGGATTATTTTATTTATACAAGTTAATCGAAAAAAATGAAGGAGAGATAACCGACGAAACCAATTTCTGGAAAAAGGCAGAAAGATATACGGGCATTCCCCACATCAGTCTGCACAAGAGATTGAAAGACCGTCTAACCACCCTGTGGATGAAGTTGAAATAACTACTTACGACAAACAACTTGTATGATGAAAATCTTGACTATCATTGTTTCATATAATTTCGAAAAATGGATAAGCCGATGCCTGAATAGCCTGCAAGCCTCATCCCATCCTACGGATATCATCGTGATAGACAACTGTTCGAAAGACCGGACCGTAGAAATCATCAAAAAAGAATATCCTCGGGTTCGACTGATTGCGAACAAAGCAAATTTGGGTTTTGGCAGAGCTAATAATATCGGTATGCAGATTGCCCTGAAAGAAGGTTATGATGCTGTATTCCTGCTGAATCAGGATGCCTGGATAGGAAATGATACACTGGCTGCACTTGCAGAACAATCCATGCGGCATCCTGAGTTTGGCATACTTTCTCCGGTACATTTAAACGGAAGTAAAAGTGAATTGGATAAGGGATTTGCATCCTACGCCCAACTTGCAAGTACGAAGGACCTGACTACCAGTCAGGAGCCAATAGCGTGTCCGTTCATCAATGCAGCTTTCTGGTTTATCCCAGTCAGTACCTTGCACAAGGTAGGAGGCTTTTCTCCTCTATTTTATCATTACGGAGAAGACAAAGACTATGTCAACCGCCTGCATTTCCACCAATATAAGATAGGTTATTTACCGACGGTATATGGCTGTCACGACCGCGAATTCCGTAAAGTATCTTTCGAAGGATTCTGCCGGGCAGAGCGTGTCTACCTGCTTTCCGAATATGCCAATATCAATTATCGTTTCACGCAAGCATTTGCCTATGGCATCTTGGCAGGAATCAAAAAACTGATTCTATCTCTCTCGAAAGGCAACCTCAAATATGCCAAGGGATATATCTCTATAGTTGCCACCTTACTTGTACAAAGTAAGGCGGTGATACAAGTCCGTAAGCAAACCAAACAAAATTACGCCAATTATCTTTAAGCCATGACATACGCACCCATTCTGTTATTCGTCTACAACCGGCCGGAACATACCCGTCAGGTTGTTTCTTCACTGCTTCGTAATCAGGAAGCAGCCGAAAGTCCGCTGTTTATTTACGCCGATCAAAGTAAAACTCCCGACAATGATGCTGCCGTACAGGAAGTACGCCGATACATACATCGTATCAGCGGATTTAAGAGTATTACCATCATCGAACGTGAGTCCAACTGGGGACTCGCCCGTAACATCATCGACGGCGTAACAACGCAGGTCAATAAGTTTGGAAGAGTCATTGTATTGGAAGACGACCTGATAGTTGCTCCTTATTTCCTGAAGTTCATGAACGATGCACTGGAAACCTACAAGAACGAACAGCGAGTAGGGCACATTCAGGCATGCGATTTTACCAAAGACACTTCACTGCCCGATACCTTCCTGATTAAATGGACGGGAAGCTGGGGATGGGGAACCTGGGACCGTGCATGGAAATACTTCAACCCCGATGGAAAGAAACTGCTTGCCCAACTGGAAAAGCGCAAGCTCACACGATATTTCGACTTCAACGGTAACTATCCTTTTACCCGAATGTTACGCCGGCAAATTGCAGGACAAAACAATTCATGGGCCATCCGCTGGAATGCCAGCCTGTTCCTTGCCGACATCTTATCGTTGAACGTGGGAAAATCGCTGATTCAGAACACCGGATTCGATGGAAGCGGAACCAACTGCGGCGGAGGTGGCCTGTACGACTCTACCCTGTGGCAACAACCTCTTCCCGTCAAACTTATTTCTCCCATAGAAGAGAACAAGGCAGCACGAAGAGTATTCGAAAAATACTATCACCACACCAATTGTTTCTGGGCAAAAGCAATTCGTCGCATCAAACGTACTCTGAAGGGAGATTTTGGCGCTTGATGCAGACAAGCAAAAAGAAAATAAATTACCTTTGCACAAAATTCAGGAAGCTATGAGAGTATTAATCATTAATACTTCCGAGCGAATCGGAGGGGCGGCAATAGCGGCAAACCGCTTAATGGAAGCGTTGAAAGGGCAAGGTATAAAAGCCAAGATGCTGGTACGCGACAAACAAACCGATCAGGTTACTGTGGTACCATTGAAAAAGTCGTGGAGACACATCTGGCAATTCGTATGGGAACGTGTAGTAATCTGGAAGGCCAACCACTTCAAGAAGCACAATCTCTTTGCCGTCGACATTGCCAATACGGGAACAGACATTACTTCCCTGCCGGAATTTCAGCAAGCTGACGTAATACATCTGCACTGGATCAATCAAGGAATGCTCTCCCTGAAAGATATACAGAAAATCATCGATTCAGGAAAACCTGCTGTATGGACCATGCACGATATGTGGCCCATCACCGGTATTTGCCATCATGCACAGGACTGTACCAAGTATCAGACACAATGCCACACCTGTCCGTTGCTGTACAAAGGCTACAAGCACGACCTATCGTATCGGGTTTTCCTAAAGAAACAGAAACTATATAAAAAGGCAAACATCACTTTCGTTGCATGCAGTCAATGGCTCGAAGGACTGGCCAAGCATAGTGTACTGGCACTGGGACATACCGTAACCAATATTCCCAATCCCATCAACACCAACCTTTTCCGCCCGTTGAACAAGACACAGGTACGCAATAGCCTGAACCTCCCTACCGACAAGAAACTGCTTCTGTTCAGTTCCATGAAGATAACCGACCCTAAAAAGGGTATAGATTACCTGGTAGAAGCATGCAAACTGATTCAGAAAAACCATCCGGATTTCTGCAATTCGCTGGGAGTCGTGGTAGTAGGAAAAGAATCGCAGCAATATGCCGATCTCTTCCCCTTCCCCATCTATTGCCTGAATTATGTAGGCAATGAAAAAGATTTGGTAAACATTTATAATGCAGTCGATTTGTTTGTTACTCCATCGTTACAGGAGAATCTGCCAAATACCATTGTAGAAGCAATGTCATGCGGGGTACCGTGTGTAGGCTTCAACATAGGCGGTATTCCGCAGATGATCGATCATCTGCACAATGGCTACGTAGCACAATATAAATCGTCGGAAGATCTTGCCAACGGTATATGCTGGTCGCTGAACGAAGGAGATTACGCCAGCCTCAGCGAAGAAGCCCGCCGAAAAGCAGTAGAAACCTATTCCGAGCAGAATGTTGCCATGAAATATATTAAGATTTATAATCACATTACAGGGGAAAATGCATAACATTACACATCTGCATCCGAAGTTTTCTATTATTACTGTAACTTATAATGCTGAAAACGTTCTGGAAGATACCATTCAGAGTGTTATTACCCAGACTTACAGAAACGTAGAATATATCATCGTAGACGGTAAGTCGACCGACAAGACGATGGAAATAGTCAACCGCTACAAGGAGCATATCCACACCGTTGTAAGCGAGCCCGACAAAGGATTATATGATGCCATGAACAAGGGAATGGCACTGGCAACGGGAGATTATGTCTGCTTTCTGAACGCCGGCGACGAACTTCACGAGGATGATACTCTGCAACTGATGGTACATTCATTGGCTGGCGTCAACGAATTGCCGGACGTAATGTATGGAGAAACCGCCATCGTTGATGAAGAAGGACATTTCCTGCGGATGCGACGCCTTGCTGCTCCCGAACAACTGACCTGGAAAAGTTTTCGTGAAGGAATGCTGGTTTGCCATCAGGCTTTCTTTGCCCGCCGCGACAGACTGGTAAACTACGACCTGCGCTATCGCTTTTCTGCCGATTTCGACTGGTGCATCCGTATCATGAAGCAGAGCAAGACGCTTCATAATACGCATCTCACCCTGATAGATTACCTGAACGAAGGGATGACAACCCGCAACCACAAGGCTTCGCTGAAAGAACGTTTCCGTATCATGTGCAAGCATTACGGATATTTTTCAACCATCCTGCGACACTTATGGTTTGCATTACGCCTCCTGCTTCACAAATAATAACGCTATTTTGTTGGATGAAGTGATAAAAGATGGTACATTGCGCGGCAGAAACCATAAATTAACAGGACAATGAAACAATTCGCACTCACTTTGTTCTTCTTGTGTACTGCATGCACAGGAATTATCGCCCAGAAACATATTACGAGCCTCAGCCCGTCAATCCATATAGAAGGTATTGTAAAAGATGATATCGGAAACATAAAGGCAGGCACTCCGTTCACACTCCAGCGCTTCGTAAAATTAACACAATATCAACCAACGGATCCCAACTACCGGCAAGCAGTCCTGATAGTCAACGGTCAACAGCAAGGCGTAGCACTGAACAACATGGACAGACTGGAGTTTACGCCTACCGATCCGACGACTTTCTGGCTGGCCGCACAAATCAACTCCGGACTGGTACCCTATTACGAAAGTAAAGGGCTTCAGGAAACCATGAGAAAAGAAATGGAGAATGAAGCCAATACATACCTCGACGAACTGGAAAAAGCTAATATGATTTACGAGGATGCTGTCATGGAAGACTATGTACACTGCCTTATGCTGAGCATGATTCCCAAAGAATTCATCGCCGACCGATATGGAATGCCTTATGTACGTATCCTGAAATCTCCGAATCCTGACATCGTGATGTTGAGCAACAACTGTATGCTGGTTTCAAGCGGACTGCTTACGCTGCTTGACACGGAAGATGAATTATTCAGTATGCTTGCCAGAGAAACTGCACATTATGTACTCGACCACGCTGTGATAACCGTCAATAAAAACATAAGCCGTGCCAACCGGGCTGCGTTCTGGGGAGCTGTGGCCGATGTTGCTACCACAGCCATAGAAGCTGCACTCGACAACAGATACGAAAATTATATTCCGGGAGCTGTCTTTACAACCAACGACATTGTTCAGGTACTGGTAAACCATGATATTTATAACCGGATGGGACTGGATTACTCCAAGCAACAGGAAAAAGAAGCGGACAATACCGCTATTCAGTTCATGCAGTTCATGAAAAAAGATCCGACCGCACTGGTTTCAGCCCAGAACAAAATTCTCCAATATTACGAAGAGATAAAAGATAAAAGTGTACTGGAAAAATACGGTATATACAGCAGTCTGGAAGACAGATTGGAGAAATTGCAGAAAGACTATCCGCTGAAGGAAACGAGTAAAGACCCTATTTATCTGAAACGTACCAGTGGACTGGTGAGCTTTTCTGCATCCATGATGGAGTACAACAGAGATTATATGCAGGCCATGAAACTGGCTCAAAAGAACATCGATAACAAAATGGCTTGTGCCGACGATTATGTGGTAATGGCAAAATGTATCATGAAGCAGAGCAATACCACGGAAAGTAATCAGGAGAGCCAAAAACTGCTGGAAAAAGCAGAATCGATGAGTGAATTTCCCAATGTGAATATCTCGAAACAGAAAATTCTTTTACTGCTCCGCGACAACAAGCAGAAGGATGCCGTAACCGAAGTCAACCAGTACATTAAGTTATTGAATGATATCCAGCAGGCCCCTCACAGTGAAATGGACGAACAATGGCTGGCAAAAGAATATCATTGGGCTACTACACTGATGAAGCAACTGTATATCCTGTAACTGATTCATAAAAGAATTACTTCAGAGAAAAACAGAAGATACCATTATACATAAAAAAATGTCAGGACATTTTCGATGAGATGTCCTGACATTTTTTTATTTTTTGTACAAAAGAAAAAAACTTTTGTACAAATTCTTTCGATAGATTGAAAAGGATTTATCCAAATTTCCTTTATGCTTCTTTACGTTTACGCAGTTGCAATACGATGGCCACAATGGCTACCACTGCCAGTATACCCAGTGCAACAAAAGCAATGGCTTCGGTTATATGCAGCGATTTCGGGTCGAAGACAAAGCGTACCGTATGCTTTCCAGCCGGAACATCCATCGCACGGAGAATGTAGTCGGCACGTCCGTGAACAGTTTCTTTGCCATCTATATACGACTCCCATCCCGGATAATAGATTTCAGAGAATACAACTACTCCACCCTTCTGCGAGTTAACCTCATAAATCAGTTCGTTAGGCTCGTAACTCTTTAGCACGACGGTACTCAGACTATCTTTTCCAGCACCCGAATCTTTCACTTCTTCAGCAAAACGCTTGTCGACTACAGCTACCTTTGCCGGATCGATATGATGGATAGCCTCTATCTCTTCATTGGCATTATTCACATACTGTACCTTATCTACAAACCAAGCATTACCCAATGCATACGGATTATAAATAGGAACGGTAGAACCTCCCTGAAGCGGGAAGATAAAGTAACGGGTATTCAGCATATTCAATACAGAGAAATGAGAAGGATCGACCTGAGTCATATCGCCACCTACAGCAGGAAGCTCCTTAAACAGATTACCCATTTCGCCTTGTATATGCTCTTCTATCATTTCCTGATAACGGCGCAATTTGGCAGCGTGATAACCTCCGATGCTCTTGTGCCAGTACGAAGTCTCGTTTTCATTGAAAGTATTGCTTGCCAGATTCAGCACACGATAGTCGAGTGTCTTATCTTCCAAAATCTTCTTATCCGTTTCCGAAGGTTGCAAGAAAGGCTGCATCTCGGTACCTTTTGCCACGAACTGCCCATCGTACAAATAACGCTTGTTGACACTCCACATATCTACCAGACACAATACAGCCAAAGTTGCTATCAGCAAACCTGCTTTCAGCTTTCCGGCACAATACGCCCACAGCAACGCTGCACCGATTAGAATAATAAAGAAACTTCTCCAGGCATCCGATGTAAAGATGGCTACGCGCATCTCTTCCAGATTCATCAGTATAGGAGCAAGTTGTTCTGCCGGAATGGCGTTCTGCAAAGCACTCATTTCCATGCTCGAAACATAGGTTGGGAAGAACACTCGCGGAGCAATGGCAAACAATAACGACAGTCCGCCTGTCAGTCCCAGACTGATATAGAAAGCTTTTGCTTTTTCCTTTAACAGAGAAGGGCGTTCAATCACTTCCTTCAATGCCATGACTGCCAGCAACGGAATTGTAAACTCGGCAATGACAAGAATAGACGATACCGCACGGAACTTATTATACATCGGAATATAATCGATAAAGAAATCGGTCAGTCCCATAAAGTTCTTTCCCCACGACAGTAAAATAGAGAACAGCGTACCGCCCAGCAAAGCCCATTTCATAGGACCTTTTACAATGAAGCATCCCAAAATGAACAGGAACATCACGAAAGCTCCCACATATACCGGTCCCGATGTACCCGGCTGTTCGCCCCAGTACTGACCAATCTGACTGTACAGTCCCATGTAAGTCGGGTCGGCTTTCTTCATTGCCGTTTCGTTCTGTGAAAGAGGAACAGACGCACCACCTTTCACGTTAGGAACAAGCAGTGAGAACGTTTCACCAATACCGTAACTCCATTGCGTAATATAGTCACGTTCCAGTCCGCTTCCCGTCTGGTTGGCAGAGTGCTCTTTTACCAGTTCACTCTTTCCACGCATACTCTCCTTACTATACTGATACGTATGGTAGATGTTCGACAGGTTGACACATATTCCCAAAATTCCGGCAATAACCAGTACTCCGGTCGATTTCAGGAATTGCGGGAACCGTTTTTCCTTCCATGCCGAAACCCCGTATGCTATGGCGATGAACAACATGACAAAGAGAAAATAATATGTCATCTGCATGTGGTTTGACACAATTTGCAGAGCAACAAACAAAGCAGTCAGCAAACCGCCCCACAAATATTTACCGCGGTATATCAAGACCATACCAGCTATGGTAGGCGGTATGTAAGCAAGTGTCACAAACTTCCAGATATGTCCGGCAGCAATGATGATAAAGAAGTAAGAAGAAAAGGCCCAGATAATCGCTCCCAGAGCAGACAACCAGACTTTAAAGTCGAATGCGCGCAGCAAGATGTAGAAGCCCAGCAGCATGATAAAGATGTATCCGGCATAAGTAGGGAGGAACAACCGGTAGATTTCCTGAACAAAATTCAGCGTACGGCTCGATTCGTATCCCGGAGCCAGCTGATAAGTCGGCATACCACTGAACAGCGAGTTTGTCCATCGGGTAGCTTTACCATGCTTTTCGTAATATTCCTGATGTTCTCTTCCCGCTCCGATGCCAGCTACAGCATCGTGCTGTGCCAGAATACGTCCTTCTGTAATAGCCGGAAAGAAATAAGCAACCGATATAATAGCAAAGAGCACAATCGCCACAATATCAGGGATAAGTTTCTTTAATTGATTCATACAGAAATAGTTTATTAATTAATGTTTTCAGACAGCAAAGATAACACAATAGTCCATGAAAAATAGTAACTTTGTCACCGAAAATCATAAAAATAATATGAAAATAGGAATCATAACCGCCATGTCTTCAGAGCAGAAGCAACTGGCTAACCAACTGAGAGAAAAAACCGAATGTACCAAAGGTCCTTTTAATTATATCGAAGGAACCATCAGAAACAATACCATCATACTGATGCAATGCGGCATAGGCAAAGTGAATGCAGCAGCCGGAGCCGTAGAACTGATCCGCAATTTTGAGCCCGACTGCATTATCAGTACAGGAGTGGCAGGAGGAATAGATACTTGCCTGAAAGTAATGGATGTAGTAGTAAGCCGTCAGATTGTATATCACGACGTATGGTGTGGCGAAGGAAATGCATACGGACAAATTCAGGGACTCCCTACTTTCTTTAACGGCAACGAAACGCTTTACAACTGTGCTATGTCGCTCGATACGGAAACAGCTATCCATGGCGGACTGATTTGCAGCGGTGACAAGTTCATAACCGACCGCAGCGAACTGGAAGCCATTAAGGGTAACTTCCCCGAAGGTCTTGCCGTCGACATGGAATCGGCAGCTATAGCTCAGGTTTGCTACCTGTATAAAGTCCCTTTCATCAGTTTCCGCATTATCAGTGATACTCCGGGAGCAGACAAGCACTTCGAACAATACCAGAATTTCTGGGGAGAAATGGCCGACCGTTCCTTCCACGTTACTGAAACATTCTTAAAGGCTTTGCCAAACAAATTATAATAAAACCAAGAGAATTATGAAAAAAATACCAAGTTTTACCGTCGATCACATCCGCCTGTTACGTGGTATTTATGTATCACGCAAAGATACTGTAGGAAACGAAATCGTAACAACCTTCGATATCCGCATGAAAGAGCCGAACCGCGAACCGTGTCTTAGCCCGTCGGCTATCCATACCATGGAGCACTTGGCTGCTACCTTCCTGCGCAATCATCCTGTGTGGGCTGACAAAATCATCTACTGGGGCCCGATGGGATGTCTTACCGGCAATTATCTGGTAGTAAAAGGTGATCTCGAATCGAAAGATATCCTCCCGCTGATGCAAGAAACTTTCCGCTTCATTGCCGGTTATGAGGGAGATGTACCCGGAGCCAGCGCAAAGGACTGTGGCAACTATCTGATGATGAATCTTCCGATGGCACGCTGGGAAGCTGCAAAATATCTGCACGAAGTACTGGAAAACATTACAGAAGCACAACTTCAATATCCGGAATAAACCAAAACGAATCCTATAAAAACAAATCGAGCCGCTCTTCCTTGAGGAGGCGGCTCGATTTGTTTTTCGTTGCAGCAAGTAACGGATTACTTACGCAGACCGAGTTCCTTAACAATGGCACGGTATCTTTCGATATCGCGGCTCTTCAGGTAATTCAGCAAAGAACGACGCTTACCTACCAGTGTTGTCAGAGCTCTTTCAGTGCTATAATCTTTTCTGTTGAGCTTCATGTGCTCAGTCAGGTGAGAAATACGGTATGAAAACAATGCAATCTGTGCTTCAGGTGAGCCAGTATCAGTGTTAGACTTTCCGTACTTTCCAAAGATTTCTTGTTTTTTAGCTGCGTCTAAATACATAATTTTGACTGTTTAAAATATATAAATTTTGATTTTGCGGTGCAAAGGTAAAGATAATCTTCCATATAACAATGAGTTAAGCGAAAAAATATTGATAATCGCCCCGAAATATATTCCTGCGCCTGTCATCTGCACACAAAATTCATCGACAAGGATTTCAAGTATCACGTTTTCAACACCCACCTGTAGAGCCCGGCTATATCGCAATCCGCCAACTTTATTCACCCAAAATCAAGATTTTCACTACAAATATCAAAGAAAAATCGTAACTTTGCACTCCAAATAATATTTCTATTAGGTATAGTATGCAAGATATCAGAAACATTGCCATTATTGCCCACGTAGACCACGGAAAAACTACATTGGTGGACAAGATGATGCTGGCGGGACACTTATTCCGCAATGACCAAACCAATGGCGAATTGGTGCTGGATAACAATGATCTGGAACGTGAAAGAGGTATAACTATCCTTTCAAAGAACGTTTCCATCAACTACAATGGTACAAAGATCAATATTATTGATACTCCGGGGCACGCCGACTTCGGTGGAGAAGTAGAACGTGTCTTGAACATGGCAGACGGATGTATCCTGTTGGTCGATGCGTTCGAAGGCCCGATGCCGCAGACACGCTTCGTACTGCAAAAAGCTTTGCAAATTGGATTGAAGCCTATCGTGGTTGTCAATAAAGTAGATAAGCCCAACTGCCGTCCGGAAGAGGTTTACGAAATGGTATTCGACTTGATGTTCAGCCTCAACGCTACCGAAGACCAGCTCGATTTCCCGGTTCTTTACGGTTCAGCAAAGAACAACTGGATGGGCGAAGACTGGAAAACTCCTACCGGAACCATTACCCCGCTACTGGATGCCATCATAAAATACATACCGGCTCCTCAACAGTTGGAAGGAACCCCGCAGATGCTGATTACATCACTCGATTATTCTTCATATACAGGTCGTATCGCCGTAGGTCGTGTACATCGTGGAACACTCAGCGAAGGCATGAATATAACACTTGCCAAACGCGACGGAACCATGGTTAAATCAAAAATCAAAGAAGTGCATACATTCGAAGGCTTGGGCCGTAAAAAAGTTCAGTCTGTATCTTCGGGCGATATCTGTGCCATCGTAGGTGTAGAAGGCTTCGAAATCGGCGATACAATCTGTGACTTCGAAAATCCGGAACCACTGCCTCCTATCGCTATCGACGAACCGACCATGAGCATGTTGTTCACCATCAATGATTCTCCGTTCTTCGGTAAGGAAGGTAAGTACGTTACTTCACGTCATATTCACGACCGTCTGATGAAAGAGCTCGACAAGAACCTGGCATTGCGCGTACGCAAGACGGAAAATGAAGATGGTAAATGGATTGTTTCCGGACGTGGTGTGCTGCACTTGTCTGTACTGATCGAAACCATGCGTCGTGAAGGTTACGAGCTTCAGGTAGGACAGCCTCAGGTTATCTTCAAGGAAATAGACGGCGTAAAATGCGAGCCGATTGAAGAGCTGACTATCAGCGTACCCGAAGAATTTGCCAGCAAGATGATTGATATGGTAACCCGCCGTAAAGGTGAAATGGTTTCTATGGAAACTCAGGGTGACCGTGTAAATATTGAATTCGATATGCCTTCACGTGGTATCATCGGTCTGCGTACAAACGTACTGACAGCTTCGCAGGGAGAAGCCATCATGGCTCACCGCTTTAAAGAATACCAGCCATACAAAGGTGATATTCCTCGCCGTACCAATGGTTCTATGATTGCCATGGAGAGCGGAACTGCATTTGCATATGCTATCGACAAGTTGCAAGATCGTGGAAAATTCTTTATCTATCCACAAGAAGAAGTATATGCTGGTCAGGTAGTGGGAGAACACGTTCACGAAAACGACTTGGTCATCAATGTAACCAAATCGAAGAAACTGACCAATATGCGTGCTTCCGGTTCTGATGAAAAGGCTCGTATCATCCCTCCGGTAATCTTCTCACTGGAAGAAGCTCTGGAATACATTAAAGAGGACGAATATGTAGAAGTAACTCCGAAGAGTATGCGTATGCGTAAAATCATTCTGGACGAAACAGAACGTAAACGTGCCAACAAGAACTGATAACAGCAGTATATATATAAATACAAAAAAATGGCAGGCTTCGTAAAGCTTGCCATTTTTTTATTTCTGATAATCATAGTTTTTCGCTAATCCTCCAGCACGCAATACAATAAATGCAAATTTATTTTCTGTAAATAAGATTATTTGAATTCATACGTTGCATATACTGCTGGATAAACGATTTCAGTTGTGTTTCCATTGCTCGAAGTGTGTCCTGAGGCATAGTATCCTTCACATCATCTTTCAACAGACGGTCGGTACGGTAGCGATAAGCCTTCAGCACTTTCTCTCCGTCAAACTGAATCATATAATCTCCTTTCACAAACTGATAGACATTTGTACCCATTACATTGTTTACCGAAAACTTATCAGTTGCTGGAGTCTGAAGGGCATCCTGTCCGAAACTGATATACGGACGGTCGTAACCCAGCAATCCCAGTACGGTAGGCATAATATCTATCTGTTCTACAATCTTGTCCTCCATACCGCGAAGCTCCGGCATCCCGGGAGCATAAAACAGAATAGGAACGCTATACAGTCCCAAGTCAGTCAGATACTCAGGATATGTACCAAAACTGGTATGATCGGCAGTTATCACAAACAATGTATTGTTATACCACGGCTGACGAGAAGCCTTTTCAAAAAAGAGTTGTAAGGCATGATCCGTGTAACCGATACAACGCTGAAGCGGAGTCGGTCCGTCGGGGAACTTACCTTCATAACGTTTCGGTAGAGCAAACGGATGATGTGAACTTGCCGTAAACACTGAGGTTACGAAAGGTTGTTTAAACTCTGTCATCTTATCACAATAGTATTGTAAGAACTCCTCGTCCCAGATAGCCCATGTACCGTCGAAATCATCATCCCCGTGATAGCGTGGGTCTTCATTGTATTCCGTACGCCCAAAGTAATCGGTAAACCCTACCGAACGGGCAAATGCCTGAAATCCCATCGAACCGTTCATAGCTCCATGGAAGAAAGCCGAATAATATCCTTTATTTTTGGTCAGTTCACCTGCTATACTGGACACATCATTCAGTGAAGCCGGTGTAAGGAAGAACGGCTCAACAAAACTCGGTATAGACGACAATACCGAAGGCATTCCCTCGATACTCTTTCGCCCGTTGGCATATGTATATGTAAAACTCAAGCTCTTCGTCAACAATGAATCAATAAACGGCGTATACCCTTTGTACTTTCCATTATCCAGATCACGGTTCAGGCTGCCTACAAATTCCTTAGTAAAGCTCTCCCAGATGATTACAACCACATTCATCGGCTTGAACTGTACCGAATCGGCAGGAACATGCACCGGAGAATATACAGCAATCGCTTCACTGTCGGGCATATAGTCGGGAACAATAAAAGCCTTTTTCCCAAGTGTACGGAAAATAGAAAACGGTGTATTCAGTACCACACCCGCATCCAGCGGACGATCTACATACTGATTTGCATTACTAATAGTAATCGGACGCGTAGCAGTCGTCATACCTCCACGCATACCAAACACCGTAAACGGTATGGCAATCAGTAAGGTAACCGTCTGCAACAGATAATATTGCCATTTACTATATACCGGAATATTCCGCGGTGCACGATATAATTTATAGATAGCATAGCAAAATACCGCTGCCAGTACTACCAGGTACCAGTGCGAAATAAATTCATCCATAAAAATGGAAGCTAAATTTCCTCCACCTTCATTGCCAAATTCCTGAAAAACACTCATTGTTGTGCGACGTCCGGAAAAACGGAAATATACACAATCCACCAGATTCGATATCAGGAAAAAACCGTTGACTACCGTAAAAATCCAGCGGACCACCTTATAAAACTTGACATTTTCTTTCCAGTGAAACGGTAGCAAAAACAACAGAATAAACAAGGCATTACTATACAGAATTGCCGTTGTATCGAAGATAATGCCTGCCCCGAACATGTTCAGCGCATACCCTAACGTCAGATTTTCACTGAACAGACGGAAGTTCTCGAGCAAGAAAGTCAGACGGCAAAGCGAATAACACACATAAATAACAAACAAATTCCATATTAAGGAAAGCACATTCGAAAACAATTCTTTTTTCATTGCCAATGTTTTTGGGATTAGGAAAGGCAAAGTTAACGATATTTTTCCAAACCCTTTCAAGACCTTATTTTAAAATAACTTTTCTGTAAAACAGGACGCAAAATAAGATATTTAAAACACCATTTTCTATATTTGTAACCGAATACCAATCTATCACAACATGAAAAAGAAAACTATCATCCGACTTAGCATTACACTGGTTGTCATTGTAGCACTCGGACTTTGGATCAACTCGCGCTGGAGCGCCTGGTTCCATAACGAAGAAGAACTTCCCTATGCACCATTATCAGAACCGGGACGGGTACTGCTCACTTTCGGTGACGAGAACGAATTGTCACGCAACATCAGTTGGCAATACGATTCCATAGTCGTACCGTCACACGTCGACCTGGTAGACACCCTTTCTAAAGATACTATACAGATTGAGGCACAGGGAGAAACCTTCCGTTCGCGCAGTGGAATGGCTGCTTACTATGTAGCCAAACTCCGTTCCCTGCAGCCCGACCGCTATTACACCTATCGTGTATGCAATGAAGACAAGACTTCGCCATGGTACAGTTTCCATACGTACAATCAATCAACCCGAAAAGACTATTCATTTATGTATGTGGGCGATGTACAAGACAGCATCCATGGAAAAGCCAACGATTTCTTTCGCGAAGCTCTGCGCCGCCATCCCGATACCGAATTTCTTGTCTTTGGGGGTGACCTGACCGAACGTCCAACCGAACAACGCTGGGAGGAAACATATCGCGGACTGGATTCCATCGGACAACGCTATCCTGTCATTACGGTTACCGGCAACCATGAATATTTGAAATACATCATTCGCAAACTGGAACGCCGCTTCTCACTGGTATTTTCATACTATCTCGACTCAATGGTCGGAAAGAATCAGGTATATACTCTGAAGTATAACGATATGCAAATCTTCTGTCTCGACAGCAACCGCGAGTTCTTCTACCTGTGGACTCAGAAAAAATGGTTGGAAGAACAGCTCAAGAAAAGCAATGCACGATGGAAGATCGTCGTACTTCATCATCCGCTATACTCCATTAAAGGCAGTATGAACAACTTGTTTCAACGTACCATGTTCAACCCACTGGTAGAGAAATATGGTGTCGATCTCGTACTGCAAGGACACGAACACGCTTATGCCCGTATGACTGCCCACGGTGAAAATGGAGAAGCCCAAGCACCGGTTTATACAGTCAGTCACTGCTCACCCAAAAACTACTACATCGAGTTCGACAAGCGGTTCGACAAGTTCGGAACAGGCAGCCGTTACTACCAGCAAATCCGTGTGCATGGCGATACACTTACCATGAACGCCTACGATGCCACCACCAATGACTTATACGATGCTGTCGATATAATAAAAGATCAAACCGGAAAATCCCGACTGGAAGACCGCGGAAAAGAAATTCCCGAAGCACTGATATTCCATTCCAACGGAGGAAAGAAAGAAGAAGCCTTCCAAAAACGAATTGATGAATACAAACAGCGGAAAGGTATCCGATAATCAAAAAGAGTCGCATCAAACTCATCATCGAGAGTTATGATGCGACTCTTCTGTATTTTAACAGCCCAAACGGGATATCTATCTTACCTGCCAAACAAATAAAACTTCACGGCATTACAGAAATGCTTGAACGAACGTTCCAGCTTCCTGCCGAACTTATGGTCGCGCCAGCTCCCGTACACCCGATGTTCCCCAAAAGCATCTGGACTATGCTTGAAGCGGCTTCTTGGAGACAGCCAATGCGTAGGATAAATATCGATACCTTTCAGATGCTGTTCCTCCTCCTTGCAGACATATCCCCTGCGCTCCGCAATACTCCGCATGATATACGGCGAAACCGTCTGATCCAGCGAACCGTCGGGACGAATAAAATCACGCGTCTGATAATACTCAAAGACCTCCTTACAGAAATCATTTCCCTTTGAACCGATAAAGAATGCGGCCTGAATACCATAATCCGTTTCTCCTTCTTCCCACCGCTCATTAAACGTAGCACATCCGGTTTCAGGAATAAACCGGTCGAAACGCTTACGCAGATAAATATCACTGTCCATATACACACCGCCCTCTTTATATACAGCATAAAAACGGACAACATCTGCTGCGAACGCCCATTTTCGGACTGACAGCGCCTGGTCTATATACTTACAACCGATAGCCTTTGCATCCTCGTACGTCCAGACACGTACCTTATAATCAGGAAGAACACGCTTCCAGCTTGCAAGACAAATCTTAATTTCCAATGGGTAAGGATCCTTGCTGAACCAGCACAAATGAATAATTTTCGGGGGCATGATATTACGATTTTTTAGTGTTCCACGACATTTTCAACCATTCTTCTTTCGTCCGCTTCCACCGGTTATGACTCCATAACCAATAAGCCGGAGCTTCCTTTATCTGTTGTTCCAAGTGTTCCGAATACATATCGGTTAGCCGATACTCAGGCAATTCGGCAGGATGCAAGGTCAATAGTTCAAACGTACCATGATAATACCCACGTTTTACTCTGGTAATCTTTACATAATAGACCGCAGCATCCAGTCGCCGACCGATACGTTCCGTACCCTGAAAGAAAGCTGTATCCCGATGCAGGAATGTTGTCCAGTGATCCATCCCCTCCCATCCCGGAGCCTGATCAGAAATAAAGCCTATCATCACCTTCTTCTCTCCCCGGCTGAGCGTCACCAGCCGGCGCAACGTTTCCTTCATCGGAATTGACTCACCACCGAACTGTCCGCGAAGTCGGAGAAACAACTTATCGAAAGCTTTATTATACAGAGGATGATAAATCTGTCCGCAATGTATCTCTGGGAACCAGTATTGCAAGGAAGCTACATACTCCCAGTTACAATAATGACCCAAGTATAGGAAACAGCATTTCTTATTTTCCTTTTCCAGTGTTTCCTTCACCTTATCCAATCCCGTAAAATTCATCCTTTTCATCATCTGCTTTTTCGACATGGAAAACAACTTGATAGTTTCTACCACATAGTCGCAGAAAAAATGATAGAACTCCTTTTCTATCTTCAGAATCTCTTTTTCACTTTTTTCAGGAAATGAACCGGCAATGTTACGATGCACGATATCCCGACGATATTTTAAACCGTAAAACAACGGCACGAACAATACATCGGAAATAAAATAAAGCACCCTCAATGGTAACAAAGAGAGCAGATACCAGAAGAAAAAAACCAGATAATATATGAATTTCATTGAATTGCCATGTTTCAGTTAAGTTGCAAATTTATAAAATAATATGCAAAAGCCCCTTCTTTGTATCAAAGAAAACAATAAATTACACTATCTTTGTGCACTATATTATAACAGAAGTATTTCCTGCATGAAAGAATTTTTCCAAATGATGCGGCGGTTTATCTCGCCCTACAAGAAATATGTTATCGGCGCAGTAGGTCTAAACCTGTTGTCCGCGGTATTCAATGTCTTCTCTTTTTCACTCCTCATCCCGATACTGAACATCTTGTTTAAAACCGGAGATTCAGAAAAAGTATACCATTTCATGGAATGGGGAAGCGGCGAACTAAAAGATGTTGCCGTAAACAACTTCTACTATTACGTATCCCAACTGATAGACACATTCGGCCCTTCCACTACACTGCTGTGGCTGGGACTCTTCCTTGCGGGAATGACATTGCTGAAAACTGCATGCTATTTCGGCTCTACAGCCATCATGATTCCGCTTCGTACAGGTGTAGTACGTGATATTCGTATCATGGTTTATTCAAAGGTAATGTATCTGCCGCTCAGCTTCTTGTCGGACGAACGAAAAGGTGACATCATTGCCCGTATGAGTGGCGACGTTGGCGAAATAGAAAACTCTATCACCAGTTCACTTGATATGTTGCTGAAAAATCCGATTCTTATCATTTCGTATTTTGCAACCCTGATAGTAACCAGCTGGCAACTTACCCTGTTTACCATCATTGTACTACCGGGAATGGGATGGATCATGGGACGCGTAGGACGACAACTGAAACGTCAGTCACTCGATGCCCAAAACAAATGGAGTGAAACCATGTCACAACTGGAAGAAACACTGGGCGGCATGCGTATCATCAAGGCATTTATCGCTGAAGATAAAATGATAAACCGCTTCGTAAAATGCAGCAACGAATTCCGTAATGCGACCAACCGAGTAGCCATGCGCCAGAGCCTCGCCCACCCTATGAGTGAGTTTCTGGGAACCGTACTCATCGTACTTGTACTATGGTTCGGTGGCTCACTGATTCTAAGTGCTAACTCTACCATCAACGCTTCCACCTTCATTTTCTATATGGTGATACTTTACAGCATCATCAACCCACTGAAAGACTTCTCCAAGGCAAGTTACAACATCCCGAAGGGACTCGCCTCGATGGAACGTGTGGACAAGATTCTGAAGGCTCCCAACAACATCGTAGAACGTCCTGATGCCGAACACATCACCGAAATGAAAGAAGGACTGGAATTCCGCAACATCTCGTTCAGCTACGGCACGCATGAAGTACTCCACGACGTCAGCCTGAAAGTACGCAAAGGACAGACTATTGCATTGGTAGGACAAAGTGGTTCAGGAAAGTCAACACTAGTCGATTTAGTTCCCCGCTTTCACGATGTGCAGGCTGGTGAAATTCTGATAGACGGAAAAAACATTAAAGATCTGGTAGTAAAAGACCTCCGCGGACTGATAGGTAATGTAAATCAGGAAGCCATCCTGTTCAACGACAGTTTCTTCAACAACATTGCTTTCGGTGTAGACAATGCCACCATGGAACAAGTCGTTGCTGCTGCCAAGATAGCCAATGCCCACGATTTCATTATGGAAAGTGAAAAAGGCTACGACACCAACATCGGCGACCGCGGCTGCCGTCTTTCAGGAGGACAGCGTCAACGTATCTCGATAGCCCGTGCCATCTTGAAAAACCCAGCCATTCTCATTCTAGACGAAGCGACTTCTGCCCTTGATACAGAAAGTGAACGTCTGGTACAAGAAGCTTTGGAACGTTTGATGAAGACCCGCACTACTATTGCTATCGCACATCGCTTGTCGACTATCAAGAATGCCGACTGTATTTATGTACTCTACGAAGGCCGTATCGTAGAAAGCGGCAAACACGAAGAGCTGCTTCAGAAAAACGGCTATTACAAACGCTTAAACGATATGCAGGCTCTGTAAATTCTTACCATACCAAACGCATAATATAACAAAAAGATCTTGTACTATTTTTCTTTGGTACAAGATCTTTTATTTTCTCTTCGGCCGCTTTCAATTATTTTTGTACAAAAGTTTTTGGAATTTGTACAAAAAATAAAAGGACAAGCAGTTTTTTTAAAAAAAGAACATTTTACATATAAAAAGAGAACTGTATACTATAACATATATAAATACAAAGATTTTAAAGATATAGAATTGCATGTATTTACTAAATATCTTAACTTTGTATTTTAAACCTTCTCGATAAATATCCCAATAAAAAATCATTTTAATATGGACATATCAAAGGAAAGAGAAAATAAAAAAATAGCCATCATCATTCCAGCTTTCAAGCCTGATTTTTTACAACAAACATTAGAATCTATTAGTTCACAGACTTGTAAAAATTTCAGAGTATACATTGGAGACGATAATAGTCCTCATAATTTACAAAGAATTGTTTCCCCATACATTAATCAATTAGATATTATCTATCACAAATTTGAAGATAATATGGGAAAACAGGATCTTACTAGTCATTGGGATAGATGTATCAAACTTTCTCATGAACCTATTATATGGCTATTCTCTGACGATGATATAATGCCTAAAGATGGGATAGTTCGTATTATGGAAGCGCTTGCTATTTATGGAGAAAATAAGATATTATTTCGCTTTCCACTTAACGTAATAGATGAAAATAATAATATACTATTCAAATCAATAACAGAAACTAAACAGTCTATATCAGGATATCAATTTCTATTAGATAAACTAAACGGTAAAATTCAATCTGCCGCCTGTGAATTTGTTTTTAGCCGCGACACCTACGAAAAAAATTTAGGATTTGTAAAATTTCCTATGGCTTGGTGCTCAGATGATGCAACATGGGTTAAATTTGCGGAATACACAAAACAAATTGTTTTTCTTTCTGGTAATGCAGTACTTTGGAGAAATGCAACAAATAAAAATATCAGCAATTCATCACAGTATAATAAAGAAAAATTCGAAGCAACTTTACTATTTATACAATGGATTATTAAAAGATATGCAAACCTTCCTACTGATCAAAATTTAATAAAAGCATTAGAAAAATATTTATATACAATTATACGCCATTCACTAAATAAGGATATTACTCTATCAGAATTATATAAACTATGCAGAATATTATTCAACTTCAATATCCAACTTTCATGTAGAGTAATGTATAAACATTTTTTTAAAACTAAATTATTTCACAAATAGCCATATGAAAAGAATTCTATTTATAATTCCGTATATTCCTTACCCATTAAACTCTGGCGGAAATCAAGCTTTCTTTAATATGATAGATTATATCCGTAACAAAATAGATGTATCTATACTACTAGCTCCACATTCTTCTTCTGAAAGAAAGCATATAGAAGATTTAAAAAAAATATGGAATAATGTACACTTTTATATTTTTACGGAAAAGGCTCCACAAGTTTCTTCTCCTTGCTACTATTGGATATTAAAAAAAATCAAAGATTCTGCTACACGCAAAATACGTCGACTACTACTTAAATCTAAAGAAAAAGATTTAGCCCGTGAAAAGACTACCATCTTTAATTCATACTTTAAGCCTTTATCAACTCAATACATGGAGTATGTAATTGAACTTTGTAAAGACTTTGATATCGTACAAGTAGAATTCTATGAACTAATATCATTAGGATATTTATTGCCTCCTACTGTAACTAGTATTTTTGTCCATCACGAAATACGATATATTCATAATAAGAATGAATTACCTCTATTCAAAAAAACAACTCCAATTGATTATTTATATTATAAAATAGCCAAAGATTTTGAACAAGCCGCTTTAAAAAACTACAACTATATAATAGCACTTACAGATACAGACAAAGAAATATTACAGAATTTTATTGGGAAAAATCATCAGATTTACACTTCTCCTGCTGTTGTCAAATTAGATACCAACAAAATAAAACCGTTTACCAAAACAACATACCGACTAACTTTTGTAGGAAGTGAAAATCACTATCCTAATTTAGATGCCATAAATTGGTTTGTTAAAGAAATAATCCCTTTCTTAAGAGAACAGAAAACAAAATTTAAACTCCAAATTATTGGAAGTTGGAAAAGTAAATTTATCAAAGAGCTTGAAAGTCAATATCCAGAAATTGAATTAGTTGGATTTATAGAAGACTTACATAGCTTTTTAAATGGAAGTATATTACTTGTGCCAATTCGCATTGGCAGTGGTATGCGAATGAAAATTTTAGATGGAATCATAGCCCATGCCCCAATAATTACAACAACAAAAGGGGTTGAAGGACTAAATTTCAGAAATGAAAGTGAATGTATAATAAGTGATACTCCTCAAGAATTCGCCAATTCTATCACTCATCTTTTAAGCAATCCAGATTTGCAAGAAAGACTTGCTACACAAGCAAATAAACAGTTATTTGCACAATATGATCAAAATAGAATGTTAGAAAGAAGATTAAATCTATATAACAAAATTTTTGAGGAAAAAGGCTAACATACTTTGAGTCTGTCACGCTTGATCGTAATCAGCCACGGACAAATGAATCTTAAATAATTATTCAGATGGAAAAGTCTCAAATCGGAGGCTTTTCCTCCCAAACGCTCACTTAAATACTCACTAAGCTCAACTCTTTTCTTTGCATCGTTCAGCTTTTTTATTTTACGGCATATCATACCATGGGCTAGCCTGCGCTTATACTTCTTCATCTCTGGAAAAGTCCTCTCCATCAAAGAAAGTACATCGATATCTTCTTTTATACGATTCCCCGACTTGACACCTTCTACACTGACTTTTGCGGTATGCTGACGGAACTTATTCAATTCCTCATAAACCTCAATCATATCTCCCTGAAGCAGCATCTGGAACCAGAAACACCAGTCGCCACTGTATCTCATGCTTAAAAAAGAAGAATCGGATAAATTGGTAGCATAAGAACGGCGAAACAATACGCCACTGGCATTGGCAACACAACAATTCCAATACATGTTATGCTCTGCATAAGCCTTTCCCGAAAACCTACAAGCAGATACAGCCGGCTTCTTCTTCCCCCAATAATTGGCTTCTTGTGGTAATATATTACCTTTTTCATCTATATACCGAGAAGCCGTCATGCAAACAGATACATTAGAGTATTTCTGCACCTGTTCCACACAAGTTTCCAAAAACGTAGGTTCACATAAATCATCGGCTTCGGCTATCCATACCCATTCACCTTTAGCCAACAAAATACCTTTCATCCATTGCTTGAAGGGACTTCCTGTGTTTTGTTCATTGACGACAAGGTGAGAAACATGAGGATCGTCCTTATATCTGTCAAGTACCTCTAAACTGTTGTCCGTAGAAGCATCATCCAGAAGTATCAGTTCAAAATCCTGAAAAGTCTGATTCAAGATTGACGACAAGCGCGCATCCAAATAACGTGCGTAATTATAATTGGGAACAACAACACTAACCAATGGAGCTTTTTCATTCATAAACACAGAAATCTACGTTTCAACAGCAAAAATACATAAATAAAAATAACGACATATAGAACTTTCATCATATATGCTGTTCAGAACTGGAATAAAAAGTAAACAAACGTTCTATAATATCAGGATACTTGGAAGAGAATTTACGGGCAAACAAGCAAGGGGAATTTTTTAACTCATCAACATCTTCCAGCCTCCAGACATAAGGACTTCCGCGTCGCCAGTCAATAGCTCTTACACTACCTTTCGAAGCATCCGAAAAATCATAAATATTCGGCCGAAAAGGAGAATTCCATATTAAGGATTGAATAAAGATTTCATCCGGACACAGTGTATATCTGAATGTTTTCATGATATACGATTTTCTGTCAACCAGATAATGACAAAAATCATTAGTGATACTCACCCACGTAAATCCTTTATAAAAATGATCCCAATCGTGCTTCCATTTAAATTTGATCAATTTCTGAATACCTAAAAAAACATTACGGGTAAAAGCTGTTATACCATGTACAAAGGAAGAACCTTCTTTAAAATATTGGGTAAATAAATAGTATCGATAAACTTTACGATATACATCTTTACGATGACTTGGTTCATTCCAGAATCCGATAAATTCTTTTCCCGCATGTTTCTGAAAAAAATCATGGATATAATCTTGTGTCTTGATCGGCAAATCCACTCCCGATAATAAATGATAATAAGCATACGGTCCATTTTGCAACGCAGCTTCAAACAGCCGATATTCTACTTCAACCTGAGAAAGGTCACCCCAATATACCGCTATACGGTTTTGCAGAATTATCAATTTACCTTTCTTCAACTGAAAATTCTTGAACTGATTGAATAATTCAACGGCACGGGCATCCACATGCAAATAAATATCATTACGCTCATCATCAAGCATGAGCAATAATGTTTTTAACACGTCGGGCTCATTATGAGCTATTATCAGGTATGCATGCTTCATATCTTCCAATTATTTATTCAGGTTCTTGAAAAAATCTGCCATTGTATGGTCTTTGTGTATATATCCGTCTGCCTGCAAACGGTCGAAGACACGGCTTCCTATCACACGGTCGTACTCCTCATTCAGTTTTCCTTCTTTATACAGGCCATAAAAATAGCGCCAGTGACGTCCGCCATGTTTGCTGGGATTCTGCTCCAGCTGCTTTCCGCCATTAATCATTTTCTCCAGAAACTGCTGACGGCCTCGGATATTATAATGATAAATACGGATATCACTCTTGCCGGAACGCTTGGGGAACATGGCTACCTTATGATTTCCCATCGAAATCTGGATGTATCCACGGGTACGGTGCATTACCTTAGGTATCTGACGGGCAAACAATGAATAGAGCGATAAATCATATTTTGCAATATCTTCAACCGGGTCGACCGTGTAGCTCCATGCTTCAAAGTTTTTTCCTTCTTCGGGATATACACAGTACATGGCACATTTTATCACGTTTGCCGAAGTCTGCTGCAACGTATCTTTTAAAGAAGATGATGCAGGATACCAAAACTCATCGGCATCGGCATTAATCACCCAGTCGGCTTTATAAACAGTCTTGGCACGCCACACCATACGGTCTACCCATACTTTCTGACGATAGTCGGTGGCTTTCTCCTCTATTATCTCTTTTATCCACCCCTTTTCCTGATACTTACGCAGTATTTCAGGAGTCTTGTCTGTGGAATTATTGTCTGTTACGATAAAAAAATCGACCCCTTTCTGCTTATGGAAAATCAGGTTTTGCTCCAGAATGTCTTCTTCATTCTTTACCAGTAGTGTCATGCATACTACCGGATTTTTTACTTTGCACAAGGAGAAAGGCATCTCTGCTATCGCACAGGCTACCTTTTTTAAAAGCAACAACAGGTTCATAAAGCTATCGTTTTTTAATTGATGGGGACTTTTGTCCAGCCTTCAGGATAAATATAGGGTGTTTCTGTATGACGGGAACCAGCGCTCAGGCACAATTACTGTCTTGTCTTTGTGTGGATCGAGCCATGCACCCCACCAGCTAAATGTACTGTTACATATAATATGACGACGACAATGACTCATCAGCATCATGTCCTGCCAGCTGTCATTACCTTTATTCCAGTCGATATATACGGCGTTGTCGAGCGGAAGATTTTCTTTCACCCATGCCAGATCGTCTGAAAACACATAAAAAACCGGATTGTCCAGCTCCTTCTTGATTGCGGCAATCGCGTTCCGATAGTAAGGAAGCTGGCATACGCTTCCTGTATTTTCCCAATGCTTTGGTTCCAGATAATCTCCCCGCCGTATATGAAGCGATACAGCATTCAGGTCAGCGTCCATACGTGCCGCCATTTCCTTGGAACGCTCGCTGGCCTGAGTCATATCAAATGTAAAAGCCTTACGGACATCTGTTTCGATATCGGCAAAGAAACGCTCCGACTGATAAAATCCCTTGAAGTAAACCAGTGGCCAGACATAACTTTTCCAAAACGACTCCAATCCTTTCTGCTTTCGTTCCAATATAGTTTTGAAGAACAGAAACTCCAGTATTTTCTTCCCAGTACGGTTCATACAGAACTCTGTATGAGGCAAAGCAAATACCCGGTTCATTTCGTATCCGTGATGCACATGGTAATGCATCATATCCGATAAGTCTATCTTTGTATGAGGAAAGAGTTTCTTCATTTTCAGATAGAAGGCGTATATAAACATCTGGTTGCCTAAGCCACCTGTCATTTTTATTAATCTCATATTTGGGCGTTGTTATACTTCAAAATCAGTTTCAAACATTCGTTGGCATCGAAGCCTCTTGCCTTGGCATATTCATCGGCAAGAATGGCAAACATTTCCGGTGTCCCCGGAAGACGTTCAAAGTTACGGCATCCTTCTTCCATATCGACCGTGCGGAAACGGATACGGTTCAGGTCTATTATTTCTACCTCTACACCTTTGTCGGTGCGACGGAACAGGATATTCCCTCGCGAATAGTCTTTATGCAGATATCCTTTCTCATGGAGTGCAGCCGTTGTACGGGCAATGGCTCGCAAAATTTCTTCCTGACCGGGAAAATCGCCTCGCATCAGATTGACATACGAATACGGACATTCCGACTTCAGACTGACATAATAGCTGCGTGTGAAAAGCAGTCCGTTACGCTCGGTATAATAGGCTACTGGAGCAGGACTTCCGATTCCTTCCCGACGGAGCATTTCGGCATACTCGAACGAACGTTGTGCTTTCGACGAACGGAACACTCCGTATGCGATGCGGTTTATCAAGTTAGGAACACGGAAGGACTTGATTACGACTTTCGTTCCGTACCAGTCCATTTCACGCAGTTCGTTGCGTCCTTTATAAATCACCGTTCCACTATCGTATTTAAACAGAGCAGGCAGGGCTTTTACATAACTCGTCAATGTGCAAAAGCCCGCATCGACATAAACTTTACGCGGATGAAACAAACGGTAAATACGGTTTAACAAGACCGACCATGAACGACGGTAACGGAGCGGTCCTCCCAGTTCACGCTCGAAGAACTCTGGATGACGAACATTCAGCGTTTTCACAACATGACGCTTCAGCGATCTGTCTGTTACTCTTTTCGACACATTGCGTATGCGATAATGCAAACCTATTTCCGGTAAGCGAACAACTTTTCCCCCGTCTTTCAGAACGGCAATCCAGAATTCCCAGTCTTCACGCGCAATGATACTTTCACAATATCCTCCTGCACGCTCCCATTCTACCTTCCGATAAAGCGCACAAGTATCCATGATATTTTTTCTCGCCAATAAATGCAGGGAAAAAGGAGGTAGTTTCCATTCACCCGTCCGTTCTCCGAAGAAATCAGCACGAGGAGCGACCACCTTTACAGAAGGATCTTTTAAGATTTCTTTTACCGAATCGGTTATTAAACCGGGTTCGATAAGATTATCTGCATCAACAGGCAGAATAAACTCTCCTTTCGCCAGCCGGACAGCATGATTTCGGGCTGCACAGGCTCCCCCGTTAGGTTGCGTATAGGCACGTACACGTTTATCTTTCTCGGCATAGCTGCATGCAATACGGTACGAGGCATCTTTCGAACCATCGTCTACCACCACCACTTCAAAGTTCGGATAAACGGAAGCCAATATAGAGTCGAGTGTTTCCGGTAAAAAAGACTCCATATTATATACGGGTACTACAACCGAAACCAAAGGGGATTTATCCATATATACAATCATTAAATCTTATCGAGTCCTTTCGTATATTTCAACCAATAATATTTCAAGGGGTTCTTATATTTCAACTGTTTCCACGGACGACTTCCGTGCGGACGGTGCCAGACAGGAAGGGTGGTAAACAGATAGTTCTGAAAACCTTGTTTCAAGGCTTCGTGTGAAATGGTTACATCAAACCAGTTTTTTGTCGGATCAAGCTGACGGAAGTCGAAAGCACGAAGGAACTCCGGCGTAAGCAGTGAACAGCAGAAACTGCAATGCTTCTTTTCCGGATACACCTTACCTTCATTACCTTTGGCATGCAAATATGGATAGTTGATAACTCCATTCTCGTCTACAGTTACGGCTGCTGCAATGGCACATCCGCTACGTGCTGCTGCTCCGTCGTACAAATCCTGTAAGGTGTTCTTCTTTACTACAACATCCGACTCTACAATAAGCAGGCCTGCATCGTCGGCAATAGCCTCTTGCTGAGAGCGTTGAAGTACCAGCAGATAGTTTGGAGAAGGATGAGTTGTGATATCGGATAAATTAACCAGACGAAAATTCAATTCTTTGGAAGCTTCCTCCAGACGTTTGGTGTTCTCTTCTGTACTGAAGTCATTGTACACCGTATAAGTAAAAGGAACTTTAATGTCGGAAGCTAAAATGGCACGCACTGTTTCGAGAGTAAAATCTATCGAATCTTTTACTGGAGTTATGATATGCAAACATTTCATATGAACATCATTATTAAAGTACAAAGGTAGATAAATTACCAACACTAGGTAGACAAAATACCAACATTTTTCAAATCTACACAAAGATTTCATTTCATCCAATTATAAATGTAAAAAATACTACCTTTGCACGACTTTAGAAAAAGTAAGTATGAAAGTTATCGTTGACAATAAAATACCTTATATAAAGGAAGCTATCGAAGCGCTCGCCGATGAAGTGGTTTATTTGCCGGGAAAAGAAATTACTCCGGAAGTCGTAAAAGATGCTGATGCACTGATTACCCGTACACGTACTCGTTGCGACCGTACTTTGCTGGCTGGCAGTAAGGTAAAGTTTATCGGAACGGCTACTATCGGATTCGATCATATCGACACAGCTTATTGTCACGAAGCTGGTATTACATGGAGTAACTGCCCGGGATGTAACGCCGGTGCCGTAGAACAATATATACACTCAGTACTTTTATTGTTACAACAGGAAAAAAATATCACACTGAAAGATGCCTGTCTGGGTATTGTCGGAGTAGGACATGTAGGCAGCCGCATCCGGCAACTGGCAGAGCGTTTAGGAATGCGTGTGCTCCTGAATGACCCTCCTCGGGCCGACCATGGAGAAAAAGGGTTTGTCGATTTGCGTACACTGGCGCACGAATGTGATATTATAACTTTTCATACTCCATTGGAAAGAAGTGGAAAATATCAGACTTATCATTTAGCAGATGAATCTTTTTTCAACCTGCTGGAAAAGAAACCGTACATAATTAATACGTCACGTGGAGAAGTTATAGAAACTGAGGCAATTCTGAATGCTTTATCTACCGGGAAAATATCTGGAGCTATAATCGATGTGTGGGAAAATGAACCGAATATTAACCTTGAACTGTTGGACAAAGTATTTATCGGCACTCCGCACATTGCCGGATATTCTGCCGACGGAAAGGCAAATGCAACCCGCATGGTACTGGAATCCTTCTGCCGTTTCTTTGGAAAAGAAATGGATTTTTCTATCGTTCCTCCCGAACAACCGCATTTGCCTTACGACAGCGACGAAAACATCCGCCAGTTACAAATGTATAATCCACACGTCGATTGTGAGGTATTGCGTGCACATCCGGAAACATTCGAACTGTTGCGTAGCGAATATCATTTACGACGGGAGTGAAAGCAAACGTTCTATCACTTGTGGATAGTATGTGTATTCTAGTGCATGCACGCGCTGGGCAAGGGTTTCGGCGGTATCATCGGATAAAATGGGACATTTCGCCTGAAAAATAATATCTCCCTGGTCGTAATGTTCATTAATATACTGAATGGTAATGCCGCTTTCATGTTCACCTGATGCCAGAACTGCCTCATGAACATGCATACCATACATTCCTTTTCCTCCAAATTTAGGAAGCAGCGAGGGATGTATATTTACGATTCTGTGTGCATAATCATGCAATATATCATCTGGAATACGCGACAAGAAACCAGCCAGCACTATGAAATCGGTATCATAACTTTTCAAGACTTCAAGTCCCTTGCCTGCCGCAAAGTCTTGAGGAATGATTACTTCACATGGAACATTCAGGGTATGAGCACGCTCTATGACATGAGCTGTAGGACGAGAAGCTATTACAACGGCTACTTCTATCGTAATATGGCCGGCAAAATAGCGGATAATATGCTCGGCATTCGTACCTTCACCCGATGCCAAAATTGCTATTTTTTTCATTGATTCACCTTTTTTGTGCACATAATATATAAAATTGTGCAAAGAAATTGCATTTATTTGGCTGAATATTTGTATAGAACGAGAAATATTTATTCCTTTGCACCGAAATATAAACAAAATTATTCTATTTATAAACTTAAAACAAGAAAATTATGTCTGAAATCGCATCAAAAGTACAGAAAATTATCGTTGATAAATTGGGCGTAGAAGAATCAGAAGTTACTCCGACAGCTAGCTTCACTAACGACCTGGGTGCTGACTCTTTGGATACAGTAGAATTGATCATGGAATTCGAAAAAGAATTCGGTATCTCTATTCCTGATGATCAGGCAGAAAAGATCCAGACTGTAGGCGACGCTATCTCTTACATTGAAGCTAACGCAAAATAATTTAATTCTACTTTTATGGAATTAAAAAGAGTAGTGGTAACAGGTCTTGGTGCACTCACTCCGGTAGGTAATACTGTTCCTGAATTCTGGAACAACCTTCTTAATGGAGTAAGTGGGGCAGGACCTATTACTCATTTCGACGCTTCTAAGTTCAAGACTCAGTTCGCTTGTGAAGTGAAGAACTTCAATGCTACTGATTTTATTGACCGTAAAGAAGCCCGTAAAATGGACCTTTACACTCAATATGCAGTTGTAGCAGCCAAAGAAGCGGTAACAGATGCAGGCATAGACGTCGAAACAGAAGATTTGAACAAAGTCGGAGTGATTCTCGGTGTCGGAATCGGAGGTATTCATACTTTCGAAGAAGAAGTTGCTGGCTATGAAAAGACCAAAGACACTATCGGACCGAAATTCAATCCGTTCTTTATCCCGAAAATGATTGCAGATATTGCATCCGGACAGATTTCCATCATGTATGGTTTCCATGGCCCTAACTTTACAACCACTTCTGCATGTGCTTCTTCTTCTAACGCGATAGCTGATGCTTTCAACTATATCCGTTTGGGAAAAGCTAACATTATCGTAACTGGTGGTGCCGAAGCAGCCATTTTCCCTGCGGGAGTAGGTGGTTTCAATGCAATGCACGCATTGTCTACTCGCAATGATGACCCTGTACATGCTTCACGCCCATTCAGTGCAAGCCGTGACGGATTTGTAATGGGTGAAGGTGCCGGATGTCTGATTCTTGAAGAACTGGAACATGCAAAAGCACGTGGTGCTAAGATATATGCAGAGTTGACCGGTACAGGTGCTTCTGGTGACGCTTATCATCTGACAGCTTCTCATCCTGAAGGTCTGGGTGCGAAACTGGTTATGAAAAGCGCTTTGGAAGACGCTGGTATGCAACCGGAAGACATTGACTATATCAATGTACACGGAACTTCTACTCCAGTAGGTGATATTTCTGAAGTAAAAGCTATTAAAGACCTGTTCGGCGAACACGCTTACAAACTGAATATCAGTTCTACCAAATCAATGACTGGACACCTCTTGGGAGCTACTGGTGGCGTAGAAGCTATTGCATGTGTACTTTCTGTTAAAAATGACATTGTACCTCCGACTATCAACCACGAAGAAGGTGATAATGATGAACAAATCGATTATAACCTGAACTTCACATTCAATAAGGCACAGCAGCGTACTGTTCGTGCTGCATTGAGCAATACATTTGGTTTTGGTGGACACAATGCATGTGTAATCGTAAAAAAATACACTGAATAAACTGTGTTTAGCAATATAACAGATAAGATAAGACTTCTTTTCCGTAAGGATAAGGAGCCTTATCTTTGTTTTTACAAGATGCTCGGGTTCTATCCGAGGAATATCGAAATCTACCAGCAAGCTTTATTGCATAAATCATCGTCGATTAAGGCTGGAAAAGGACGGTTGCTGAACAACGAACGACTCGAATTTTTAGGTGATGCCATTCTGGATGCCGTAGTAGCTGATATCGTATATAAAAAATTCGAAGGTAAACGAGAAGGTTTCCTGACGAATACGCGTTCCAAGATCGTACAACGCGAAACCTTGAACCGCGTAGCCGTACAAATTGGACTGGATAAACTAATAATATATACTACCCGACAGTCCTCACACAACAGTTACATGTGTGGAAACGCCTTCGAAGCACTTATCGGAGCTATTTATCTGGATAGAGGCTATCGTGCCTGTAAAAAATTCATGGAAGAACGAATTATCAACCAATACTTGAATCTGGAAAAAATTTCACGTAAAGAGGTCAATTTCAAATCGAAACTGATTGAATGGAGCCAGAAAAACAAGTTTAACATAGAATTCAACCTAACAGGACAATCAGTCGACGAGGCACAGAATCCTATTTTTGAGACACAGGTTCTGGTTGAAAATATTGCAGCCGGTACAGGAAAAGGATATTCCAAGAAAGAATCGCAACAGGAAGCTGCGCACGAAACACTGGCTAAGATAAAAGGCAATCCGCAATTTATTGATGCTATCTTTGCTGCAAAAGCAAAAAGAGAAAAAGAAGAAACAGAAGCCAGTAAACAAGAATGTGCAGCAACTGCCGTAAAGGAAGATAACGTAATATTGGCAGAAGATAATACTCAGAAACTTGAATTGCCAGAAGAGCATTTCGAGGATACAGAACGTATTATCGCAGAAGCTGAAGAAGCTGCCTTCCGGGAAGCAGATAAATAAGCCCACTCTATAGAACTAAGAAAGCCGTATGCAAAATGTATACGGCTTTCTTAGTTTATCCGAAACAAATTCCCATCCTACGCCCCTGTACCACCAGATCGTGATCTTCGGTTACCAGCTTTAACTTGCCGGCTATATCCGACAAGGGGACAGAAGTTATCTCCGAACCTCGCAAAGAAACCATACGGCCAAACTGTCCATTCGCAATCAGTTCAGTAGCATGTCCACCCATACGGGTAGCCAGATTACGGTCGAAAGCAGTAGGCCCTCCTCCGCGCTGAATGTATCCCAATACTGTTTCACGCGTTTCGAATCCGGTTTCATATTCTATTTCCTCGGCTATATACTGTGCAGCCTTTTTGCCTCCCAAAGTAGGAATACCTTCTGCTACCACTACAATGGAATAAGGTTTCCCTTTCTTCAAACGATTGATAATTGCATCACCAATACGATGAATATCGAAAGGTATTTCTGGCAACAGAATAATATCGCCGCCACCAGCCATACCAGAATACAGCGCAATCCATCCGGCTTTGTGCCCCATGACTTCAATAACCATTACCCGCTGATGCGCACTTGCCGTAGAATGCAATCGGTCTATCGCATCAGTAGCGATACTTACAGCAGAATCGAAACCGAAAGAAATATCGGTCCCCCATACATCATTATCGATGGTTTTAGGAATTGTTACCACATTAACTCCCGTTGCAGCCAGCTTGGCCGCCGTTTTTTGCGTACCATTTCCACCAATACACACCACACAATCCAACTTGTGGTCGTGAATAGTCTTCAACATCATGGCAGGTTTGTCTTCAGACACCGGCGAATTCGGCCTGCTTTTAAAAGGCTTTTCACGAGATGTACCCAGAATAGTACCTCCCATACTTAACAATCCCGTCAATGAGTTTTCATCCAACGGCACGACGTCATCGTCAAGCAAACCACGAAAACCGCTATGTATACCATAGACTTCCATTCCATAATGGCTGATTGCAGTCTTGCAAACACCTCTGATAGTTGCATTTATACCCGGACAATCACCTCCAGATGTTAAGATTCCAATTCGCATAACCTTTAAATTTTCACTACTTGTGGTAAAGTTATAAGAAAAAAGTGTAGATTTGTGCTTTCTCTAAGGAAAAATCTTTTATTGAAAAAGAAATCGCCTAACTTTGCACGTAAGAACAGATAAGAAAAAAGAAAAAGTAAATGGTTTCAACAAAGTTAATCGGGAAACTGTTTGTTTCGCGTCAAAAGGAAATAGACCAGTATGCGACACAGGCAGAGGCTATCCAGGAACGTGTGTTCCGGAAACTTATACAAACCGCCGCTGCTACGGAATGGGGAACAAAATACAATTATGCCAATATACGCACATATAACGACTTTAAGCATGTTCCTATCCAACAATACGACGATATAAAAGGATACGTAGACCGTATGCGTCACGGAGAAAAAAATATTTTATGGCCTGGACAAGTAGTATGGTATGCCAAATCCTCAGGAACAACCAATGATAAGAGCAAATTTATTCCAGTGAGCAAAGACGGATTGCACCACATTCATTATCAGGGTGGTACCGATGCTGTAGCTCTTTATCTCCGTTCCAATCCTCAAAGTAACTTTTTCTCCGGCAAGGGACTGATTCTGGGCGGAAGTCACAGCCCGAACTATAATCTGAAAGACAGTCTGGTAGGCGATTTATCAGCGATTCTGATACAAAACATCAATCCACTGGTAAACTTTATTCGTGTGCCAAGTAAGGAGATTGCTTTACTGAGCGAATTTGAAGAAAAAGTAGAGCGTATTGCCGATACAACCATTCACGAAAATGTAACCAATCTGTCGGGAGTCCCATCGTGGATGCTTGCCGTCATCAAACGTATATTGGAAAAAACCGGAGCAACCCACCTGAATGAAGTATGGCCAAATCTGGAAGTATTCTTCCATGGCGGCGTATGCTTCACACCTTACCGCGAACAATACAAACAGTTGATTACGAGCGACAAGATGCACTATATGGAAACATATAATGCAAGCGAAGGGTTCTTTGGCCTGCAAAGCGACTTGAATGACCCGGCCATGTTGCTGATGATAGACTATGATGTCTTCTACGAATTTATTCCATTGGAAGAAATAGACAATCCCGCTCCAGCCATTGTTCCTCTTTCCGGAGTGGAAGTCGGCAAAAATTATGCAATGGTTATCAGCACTTCCTGCGGATTGTGGCGATACATCATCGGTGACACAGTAAAGTTCACACAAAAGAATCCGTACAAATTCATCATAACCGGACGTACCAAACACTTTATCAATGCCTTTGGAGAAGAGTTGATGGTAGACAATGCCGAAAAGGGACTGGCACGTGCCTGTGCGGAAACTGGCGCTCAGGTTTTAGAATATTCAGCAGCACCAGTATTCATGGATGCCAATGCCAAATGCCGTCATCAGTGGCTGATAGAATTTAGTGTCATGCCCGATTCACTGGAAAAGTTCCGGCATACACTCGATAAAGCATTGCAGGAAATAAATTCCGACTACGAAGCCAAACGACATAAAGACATTACATTGCAGGAACTGGAAATTATTGTTGCACGTCCTAATTTATTCCACGACTGGCTGAAACAAAAGGGAAAACTGGGAGGACAACATAAAATTCCTCGTCTGAGCAATAATCGTGACTACATAGAAGAAATGCTAAAATTAAATATATGAAGCCCATACCTAAATACATAGCCATACTGCTGGTCATCATCGGATTCTATGCATGTGCAAGTACCGGATCACCCGACGGAGGACCTTACGACGAGGAACCGCCTAAGTTCGTACGTGCTACTCCTGAACCGAATGCGACCAACAATACGCGCAAGAAAATCTCTATCGAGTTCGATGAATTCATCAAGCTGGAAAACGCTTCTGAAAAAGTGATTATTTCCCCGCCACAGAAAGAAAGCCCGGAAGTAAAGACAAGCGGAAAAAGAGTATTGGTAGAATTCTTCGATACACTACAGGAGAATATGACATATACCATCGATTTTGGTGATGCAATCGTAGACAATAATGAGGGTAATCCGCTGGGACAGTTTACATATGCTTTTGCAACGGGACCCACCATTGACACAATGGAGGTTTCGGGTACGGTACTGAATGCTGCTGACTTAGAGCCTATAAAAGGCATTCAGGTAGGATTGCATCAAAACCTGAACGATTCGGCTTTCACCACACTTCCGTTCGACCGTATTTCGCGCACGGACAGCCGTGGAAAGTTTACCATCCGAGGTATCGCACCCGGCAAGTACCGTATCTATGCCTTAATGGACGGAAATCAGAATTATTTATTCGACTCAAAAACAGAAGTCATTGCTTTTCAGGATTCTCTTGTCGTACCCAGTATGGAAGGTGCTGTACGTCAGGACACGGTATGGAATGAACTCGATACAACAAAGATCGACACCATCAAACAAATCAATTATACAAGATTTCTACCCGACAACATTATTCTGAGAGCTTTTAAGGAGGAAAATGATCTTCAGTATCTGATGAAAAGCGAGCGACCGAAAACAACTCAGTTCTCACTTTATTTCAGTGCGAAATCGGACACTTTACCAACATTGAAGGGGCTTGATTTCGATGAGAAAGAACTCATTGTTGAAGCTAATCCACGTAAAGACAGTATCTTGTACTGGATAAAAGACACTACATTATGCGAACGAGATACACTGACCCTGCAACTGGATTATCTGGCAACAGATACACTGGGGCAACTGGTTCCCAAGACCGATACGTTACGTATGATAAACAAAATTCCAAAAGCCAGACGTCTGGCTATGCTCGAAGAAGAAAACAAGAAAAAAGAAAAAGAACGTAAAAAGCGCGAAAGAAGAGGAGATACATTAGCGGTAGAAACTGAATTTTTAACTGTCAATACAGATGCTCCATCAGCGCTCGACCTGAATAGAAATATCATCTTGAGTTTTGAAGAACCGGTAGCAAGCATTGATACAGCGGCTATTCACATGAGCACAATGGTCGATTCGGTATGGCAAGATATTCCTTTTATCTTTCAGGCAGACAGTATTGCTCCTCGACGTTATGAAATACTGGCAAACTGGCAACCGGGTATAGAGTATAAAATGACAATCGATTCTCTTTGCTTTAAAGGTATTTACGGACTGTATTCCGATAAGATAGAAAATACACTCAAAGTCAAGACTCTGGAAGACTATGGAACGCTTTATCTGAACATCGTAGGTGCAGGACCACATGCCATCGTACAATTGTTGAACAGCAGTGACGCAGTAGTTCGCCAACAGCCAGTTACAGAGAAGAAAACCTGCGACTTTTATTTTCTACAACCGAGTACCAAGTATTATATCCGTTTATTCAACGACGACAACAATAATGGCGTATGGGATACAGGAATCTATGAAGGGAAACGTCAGGCTGAGGAAGTATTTTATTTTCCCAAAGTATGGGAAATGAAAGCTAATTTCGAGTTCGAAGAAACATGGGACATACATGCTACACCACTCGACAAGCAAAAACTGGACGAAATTAAAAAGCAGAAACCTGACGAGACCAAGAAAATAAAAGACAGAAATAAGGAACGAGCCAAAAATCTGGGAAGGTCATGATGATAAAGAAAATAGTTTTATGCCTGTGCCTCCTGATGGGAGGTATGGCAGCCAAAGCACAATGCGGAGCTGAAAACGATGCAATTAAACCGGGAGAAACATTGAGTTATGAACTGAAATTTAATTGGAAGTTCATCTGGATCAATGCCGGATGGGCAAAAATGACAGTCAACGAAACGACTCATAAAGGACAGCCTTGCCTGAGAACAGATCTGCAATCGTACACGAACAAGAAGATAGACTTCTTCTTTAAAATGCGTGATACGTTGACATGCATTACCAGCAAGCAACTGGAGCCCTTATATTTCCGAAAGGGGGCCGAAGAAGGTAAACGCTATACGGTAGACGAAGTACATTTTAGTTACCAGAATGGGAAATGTATTGTCGACCAGCAACGTACTTTATATGGCAAGACCGATAAAAGACACGACGAAATGCCAGTATGTGTCTACGATATGCTGAGTATCTTGCTGCAAGCTCGTTCGTACGACCCGTCCGACTACAAACCGGGAATAAAAATATTATTCTCTATGGCAACAGGACGTGCCGTCGAAAAACAGACACTGATTTATAGAGGAAAGGAAAATTTTACCTCCGAACAAGGAGTAACATACCGTTGTCTGGTTTTCTCGCTCGTGGAATACGTAAACAACAAGGAAAAAGAGGTGATTACATTTTATGTAACCGATGACCGCAATCACTTACCGGTCCGCCTGGATATGTATCTGAACTTCGGTTCGGCAAAGGCATTCCTTACCGATATCAAAGGCAACAGACATCCGCTCACTTCTATCGTGAAATAACATAAGCTCGCTATGAATGATGACAGGCTGCAATATACTGCATCATTCGTAGCGAGCTTTTCGTTTAACTCCCGGCAGGTTACTGCCTACACATCGGGAATAGAGAATTATTTTTTGTACAAAACATTTTGGAATTTGTACAAATCTTCCAGAAACATCGAGAGAAATCTCTCCAAATACGTCGTTTTTCTTAATTTTTCATGCCTTTTTACCCTTCACAGCCTTCACACATCCTGAATCTTACAAAATGTATCTCTATATATAGTCGTGGTACAAAGAACTTTTCTATCTTCTTCTGAAAGCATGTGAAACTGTCACATCATTCGAAGAGCCTGCGCATTTTCCCTTTATCCCCTACTATGTAATACGTACCTTGCTCGATCAATATTCCACGTCCCCGGTGTTTTTTCCGGTTCTCTTTATTATTGACATTTACACCAATTACCTTTCCGTCATAAAATGTAGAAATATCCTTAAAAATGGTATGTCCCACGATAATATGGTCGACATCGTACTTCTGCAAGATCATTTGAAGCGTATCAGACGTACAAGGTTTGTATTTCTCGTCGGTACGTACCAGTCCTCTATACCAGATAGGGCCTTCATTTCCGTACAAAAAGGCATGTAAAGGAGATACTTGTTTGCGCTTTTTGTTCTTCAGGAACAAGACCTCGCTCATCTTTTCGTTTACCTCCGGAATGGTAAGGTTTCGGTCATAAAAGGCTTTCCCCAGTCCGGCATGAACATACAGATTGTCCCCGATAATTTGTATCGTATTTCTTGTTCCTAACCATCGTCCCAGTTCTGTTTCAGGACCATACAAACTGGCATATTCAATTCCGAGTGAGTCGGCCAGTGCCTTATACTTATCTTTTGCATAACGCAAATCATTTGACAATTCCATAGGCTCATGGTTGCCCAACAAGAAATGGACCTTTCCCCCGGCTTTTTCTGCTTCCGCTTCCAGTTTATAGACCAGCCAGAAAATCTGAGTGGCATCCTTTTCACGGTCGAAAATATCTCCTATAATCATCAACTGATTATGACCAAAAGCCCAGTTCAGTTTATCATCGATGACACCGTTACCTTGCAACAGACTGACAACACATTCCAAATTGGCATGAGGATCGGACATTACTAAGATATTATCCGGCGTTTCATATTTCCAGGCTGGTCGTTCAACCGGATGAATCGGAACGGTAAACTGAAGTTTTCCATCATGGCTGACAACCGAAACGGAATGATCGGGCAACGTATCGTATTCCTGGATTTCAATCTTACCTTCTGTTGTAACTCTGACAACCTTGACTTTCCCGTCGGGCTGATAACAGACATAAGGTCCATCGGCAGTCAATTCAACCTTATGTTTTTCTTTATGCTTATTTTTCTCCCATGTACCGGCCTGTAGGTTCAGAGTAAAAACAACAAGAAAGGCAAATAAAAAAAAGCTGCTTATTTTTTTCATCATGAATCTGTTTTATAAAGACAAAAAAGGTTGTTCCCCAAAAGTACGGAAAAAGCTTTTAAGGAACAACCTTGTGGTAATTATGCTAAGATGGTGTGATTAAATCTGTTTTAATCACCATATCCCGGATTCTGTTCCATATTCGGATTAGCATCCATTTCATGCTTTGGAATAGGAAGAACAATCTTGTAGAAATCCCAGTCATAATCCATATACTGTGTATTATGCTCTGTACTTGCCAAGTTAGAATCGGTTTCATCCACACGGTGTACTGTCATTCCGTTTCTGATCACATCAAACATACGATGACCTTCGTCCACCAGTTCCTTCCGACGTTCGGTAAGCACACGGTCCAGTGTAATTGTTTCTCCTTCTACACTATTATCGGGATTAGCACGTCGTACAATCGGATTCAAGTAAGCGACAGCTTTATCGTTATCATTTGTCTTTACAGCAGCTTCGGCAGCGTTCAGATAGGTTTCCGACAAGCGGATCAACGGAATATTGGCATCTTCTATATTCTCACCTTCCTGAGGCTGGTATTTGTATACGTAGGCATATTTTGTCTTATCGAATATCAGCAGTTTCAGACGTACATCGTCCGGATCTTGTTGTAGCAGATGATAAAACGATACCGTGATACAGATATCATCGTATCCGTCTTTTGAGCTCAGATAACCCATACTTTCCTTACCCGGACTGTCTGTCGTTTCATTTACGATTTCAAAAAGAACTTCTCCCGGGTGAGTGGCAGATGCATCGTTGCTCCAGGCTGTAGGATATTCTTCATTGGTCCACAAAGCATAACCGTTGCTTTCGGCACCTTTGATAGCATCTTCGGCGGCATCCAAAGCCAGTTCATTTTTATTCATGTAAAGATAAACACGGCTCAATAAGGTCATGGCTGCCCAGCGGTTGATTTTTCCTTTGTTGAATTCTTCACCCAGCAACGGACAAGCGTTAGTCAAATCATCAACAACACGATCGTAGCATTCTGCCACTGTAGCACGTGCCGGCTTATTGAAGCGGTCGGTTTCTGTCAATATAATAGGTACTCCCAATGAAGCTCCGTTGTCTTTAGTGTAAGGATAACCAAAAATACGGGTTAAATCGAAATAAGCAAGGCCACGGATAGCCAATGCCTGTCCTTTTAAATCGTTACGATAATCTGTTTCGTCTTCCTCATAGGGAATTTCATCAATCTTGTTCAGGATGATATTGCAACTGGTAATAATAGAATAAAGAACCGACCAGTGAGTGCTGGGACCACTATCCTTTGTCCAGTTGAAACGATAATAGTTCGCACAACGCTTGGTTGAAGATACAGCCTGCATATCATCGCCCGTTGCATCTCCATAATAAATCAGTCTTCCAGAATATGCATCCGAACTCTGCATTTCGCTATAGATACCATTCAATGTAAACTCAATGTCACTCAAGACCTTGATGCTGGTATCTGTCGGTATAGAAGTAGATGGTTCCAGATTAAGCCAATCGTTACCACAGGATGTCATACCACCGATCAATACAACTCCTAACGTGATATATTTTAATATTTTCATAATTGTCGTTCTTTAAATTAAATTAGAAGTTTACACTAATACCAAAAGTTACGGTTTTCAAAGGAGGGGTATTCCATGTTGCACTACCATCTTCAACAGATTCCGGATCATAGAAATCATAGGCTGCCCAAGTCCACAAGTTATCAGCAGAAGCATAGATACGTGCATTGTTGATGCCTACTTTTCTTGTCCAGTGCTGAGGTAACGTAATTCCAAATGTCAATGTCTTGAGTCGGATATAGTCTGTACTATGCAGTCGGCGTGTAGTCGCAATTTTATTCATGGCCTGATCGGGGTCTTCCATGAAAACTTCATATTGAGTAATATCTCCCGGCTTTTTCCAGTTATCCAAATAATAAATAGGGATATTAGCTTCCAAGTCGTTACCACCATGTTCCGTCTTCTGTGCCCATGTATCGTAGCCGTAAGCACCAAACTGATAAGAAAACAGGAAGCTCAGGTCGAACCATTTATAATGTAACGTATTGGTTAATCCTCCGATAACAGCCGGCTCTGCATGTTTGTCCAATGCTATAGCATGGGCTTCTGCTGCGTCTTCAGTTATTTCTTTTATGTAATTTCCGTTTTCATCGACATCGTTTGTATAGAACTGAGGAACACCTGTTTGGGGATTGATTCCTGCAAACTCTATCAGATAGAAAGTACGGTAAGATTCTCCTACCTTGTGAATTTGTGATCCACTGATGATTTCTGACTGTTCACCATCCAAAACGAGAATCTTGTTGCGGTTATGGCTGATGTTGAATGAAGTAGTCCAACTGAAATCACCGTTATCGAAGTTCTTGGAAGTAATTTCAACTTCTACACCCTGGTTTCTTACTTTACCGATATTCATCAGATAGCTTCCAAATCCGGTAGTATAAGAAATAGGACAATCCATCAGCAAGTTCTTGGTTGTACGTGTATAATATTCAACTGTCGCATTGATTCGGTTCCACAATCCAAAATCCAGACCAATATTCAGATTATGATTGGTTTCCCACTGAAGATCTTCATTCGCAATTTGTGAAATGCTGATACCCGGCTGACTTAAATAACCGTCGGTCAGACCGCTTAATCCCATATAACCGAAATAATCGGAAGGCAAAGTTCCGTTCACACCATAAGATGCACGTAATTTCAGGTCAGTCAGCCAGTTGTTAATCGGCTTCATGAATTCTTCTTCAGCAATTCTCCATGCTCCTGAAACAGACCAGAATTTACCCCAGCGATTTCCTGAAGCCAAACGTGAGCTTCCATCCGTACGGAAACTTGCTCCCAGATAATATTTATTTTTGAAATCGTAATTGGCACGGCTCAGGTATGACACCAGACGAGTTTTCTGGTCGTATCCACCCACCGATTCTACTTTCATACCATTACTGATAGCAGTCTTATCGTAAGTTGCAAAGTTGGTAGCATAACCCGACAAATAATCGCTGTACTGTTCATCGATTTCATAACCGGCCAAGACATCGAAGTGATGATCCTCCTTCACATTGAATCGATAACTCAACTGATTAGCCCATACCATTTTATGACGTTCATGATATTCTTTCGACATACCACCGTTGATATCGTCACCGTTCGAAGTACGCGGGTCACTCCAGCTTACTCCTTTTGTATTCGTGTAGTCGTAGCTTAAAGTAGATTTCAGCTTCAAGTCTTTTATAAATTCATATTCTCCGTAAATGGTGTTGAAAGTACGGGTTACATATTCTCTATCCCGGTCGTAAGTAGCCGACAGCAAAGGATTACGGTCGCTGTTACGGATAAAATCACGATTCCAGCTTCCATCCTCATTATATACAGGATCTGAAGGAACGACCGCATTACGGCTTGAATAGAACGGTGATGTATAACTTGTTCCTTCACCATATACGTTCTGATTTACATTAGCAAACAAGATGTTGGCTCCTACTTTCAAATGGTCGGTTGCCTGAAAATCCACATTCAAACGTCCACTGATACGTTCCAAACCTGAATTGAGTGTGATACCGTCTTGTTTTAAATAAGACAATGAAGAATAATAAGAGAATTTATTGGTCCCTCCAGAAACAGAAGCCTCGTAGTTTTGATGACTTCCATGCTGGAACAAAATATCATCCCAGTCTACATATCCACACCAAGGAACAGGAGCATAGTCATCTATTTCGTCATCGGCATAGGCTATTGCTTCCTCTTCAGTTGCCCCATTTCTTAGCTGTCCCTCTTTCAATCCGTTATAGATATATTCCCGGCGTTGTGCACCGTTCATAATCGGACGATACTGCATGGCGAAGTCACTAAATCCCCAGTCTGCTTTTAAACTAACTTAAGCTTTTCCTTCCTTACCTCTCTTGGTAGTAATCAAAATCACACCATTTGCAGCTCGTGAACCATACAAAGAAGCTGCTGCCGCATCTTTAATGATAGATATGTTCTCAATATCCGAAGGATTGATGGTAGACATGATATCCAAGCCAGAATCAGAACCTGTAGCGTCGATAGATCCTGAGATAACCGGTACTCCATCGATTACATACAACGGAGTGTTACTGGCATTGAACGATCCCATACCACGAATGTTAATGGATGAAGATGCTCCCGGTTGACCAGATGAAGAGCTGAATTGAACACCAGCCGCATTTCCCTGTAACATACTCTGGAAAGATACGCAGGAATATCCTTTATTTTATCTGCTTTGACAGCAGAAGCTGAACCTGCATACGCTGATTTTTTAAAAGTACCATATCCTGTAACGATGACTTCATCCATTACCTGATTATCACTTTGCATTGTAATGACAATGCTTTTGCTTGAACTGACTTTAACTGTCTGAGTTTCATAACCGATGTAAGATACAGTAAGAGTAACCGGATAGTCATTTACTGCCAGATGAAATTGCCCGTCCATATCGGTAACCGCCCCATTGGTCGTTCCTTTTACTACAACATTGGCACCAATAATTGTTTCTCCCGTTTCGTCGATTACTTTACCTGTTATCGTCTTTTGAGCAGGCATACTGATAATTTCTGATAAAGCTTGCTCTGTTGCTCCTTGTACCAGCCCTGGTACAAACAACCCGGCCGTTAAGAAGACAGCCCACAGATGTTTGGAGCTTCTCAAGTTGTACTTATCCATAATGCTAAGATTTAGTTTGTGTATAAAATAAAGTTATCCTATGATGCGCCTTCAATATAATGGCACAAAATTAAACATATTATTAATTAAAATACATTTTATAGAACACTTTTTTAATAATACGCCCAAAATGTCATCAAAATGTAACCTTATATAAGGTAAAAAACTTTTATATTAGTAAATTTTTAGCCCTCTATTCAGGCTTTATTATTTATTTATTATGTAAATAGGTCATTATAAAATATTTTATTAATAAACCTGATTATCTCCATTTATGTACATATGTGAAGGGCGTGAAGAGCAAAAAAGCAACCAAATTTATTATAATCGATGTGGTAATACAAACAAACGCGGATTCATGCAATTATATCTGCACAAATCCGCGTTTACTTACCTAATTTATCTATTAAGAAAAATATGAACCTTTATTTATTCAGCTTCCAGGTAAATCCATCTTTTGTATCTTTGACTTCAAATCCCAAAGCAGCCAATGTATCACGAATCTTGTCACTGGTTGCCCAGTCTTTATTAGCCTTTGCCTGCATACGCTGTTCAAGCAACATATCTACCACTTTGCCAAACGCTTCTTCACGTGCAGCATTGTTTTCAGCCTCAGCCTTCAAGCCAAGAATATCGAATACAAATGTATGGAATACACTCTTCAATTCAGCAAGATCATCAGCACTGATAGTTGCTTTCTTATCGATTACGGTATTAATCATACGAATCGCATCGAACAAATGAGAAATTACAATCGGTGTATTCAGATCATCGTTCATAGCTTCATAGCATTTTTCGCGCAATCCGGCCGGTTCAATGCCTGTAGTCGTCTTCGAAGGAGTAATACGTTCCAGATTCTTAACTCCTTCCATCAGACGTTCCAAGCCTTTTTCAGCAGCCTGAAGAGCCTCATTGCTGAAATCTACCGTACTGCGGTAATGTGCCTGAAGGATGAAGAAACGAATCGTCATCGGTGAATAAGCCTGAGCAAGAAGTTTGTTCGATCCGGTAAAGAACTCATCGAGCGTAATGAAGTTACCCAGTGACTTACCCATCTTCTGGCCGTTGATGGTAATCATGTTGTTATGCATCCAGTAACGTACCATGTCATGTCCCTGTGAAGCTACACTCTGGGCAATTTCACATTCATGATGCGGGAAAATCAAGTCCATGCCACCTCCGTGAATATCGAACGTTTCACCCAAATATTTGCGTCCCATCGCAGTACATTCGCAATGCCAGCCTGGGAAACCATCGCTCCACGGTGAAGGCCAACGCATGATATGTTCCGGCTGTGCACATTTCCAGAGAGCAAAATCGGCAGGATTATGTTTTTCCTGCTGTCCGTCCAGTTCACGGGTTGTATTGATAACATCATCCAGATTACGTCCGGAGAGCTTTCCGTAATGATAATCTTTGTTATATTTTGCCACATCAAAGTAAACAGAACCCTGGCTTTCGTAAGCATATCCGTTCTTCAAAATCTCTTTCACCAACTGAATCTGTTCGATGATATGTCCCGATGCATGCGGTTCAATGCTGGGAGGAAGCACGTTCAACGCCTCCATAGCCTTATGATAGCGGTTCAGGTAATACTGAACAACTTCCATCGGCTCCAATTGTTCCAGACGGGCTTTCTTTGCAATTTTATCTTCACCATCGTCAGCATCATGTTCCAAATGGCCTACATCGGTAATGTTTCGTACATAACGTACCTTATAACCCAGATGTGTAAGGTAACGGAAAAGAATATCGAATGTAATAGCCGGGCGAGCATGTCCCAAATGGGCATCACCATAAACAGTAGGCCCGCACACATACATGCCTACATGAGGAGCATGCAACGGAACAAACAGTTCCTTGCGACGGGTAAGCGTATTATAAATAGTCAGCTTATTTTCCATAATTATCTCTTTTAGTTAAGTCACAAAAGTACGGAAAAAAGAAATAATAAGGAAACAGAGGGCCTTTTTTTTCTCGAAAAGCCGCCAGCTTAGCTTACCCAAAATAGAAAACAGTGTACACTCGTCAAGAAAAGATGTAAATCTTTTAGTTAACAAACATAGAACAACAAGGTGAATTCTTAAATCATGTTATAAAACATAGTTTTTTAGCTGCAATATTTGCAGGTTTCCCAAAAGTCCGTACCTTTGCATCGTGTTTTTCATAGTATTAGATTTAAGGTTAACAAAGGTTGGAGTACAGCGGTACTCCTTTTTTTATGCCCATACGTAAAATAATATGCAAGAAAACAAAAAAGTCCTGTTAGGTATGAGCGGAGGAACAGACAGTTCGGTCGCTGCGTTGCTTCTGCAAGAGGCCGGATACGAAGTAACCGGCGTAACCTTCCGTTTCTATGAAAAAGATAACAATACAGAATATCTGGACGATGCCCGTGAATTATGTGAACGGTTACATATCCCCCACATAGCCTATGATGTACGGGAGAAATTCCGCCAACAAATTATTTCCTACTTTATCAATGAATACATGGCAGGACGTACTCCTGTACCCTGTACACTTTGTAACAATTACCTGAAATGGCCATTGCTGAAACAACTTGCCGATGAAAGAGGCATCTATCATTATGCTACTGGCCATTACGTACAGAAGCGGAATATTGACGGATACTGGCACATTACTACCGGGGCCGATAGCGACAAAGATCAGTCATTCTTTTTGTGGGGACTACCACAGGACATTCTGGAACGCATGTTGTTACCTATGGGAGCATTAACTAAAAGTAAAGTACGTGAAATTGCTGCCGAACGAGGACACCTGAAAGCCGCTCACAAACGTGACAGTCTAGGAGTGTGTTTTTGTCCTATGGACTATCGGACCTTCCTTAAGAAACATGTAGAAGCAACATTTATCAGTCCCGGAAATTTCTACGATGAATCCGGAAATTATATGGGAAAACATGAAGGTTATCCTTTCTACACCATCGGACAGCGCAGAGGATTAGGTATTTATCTGAACAAAGCCCTATTTGTTAAAGAAATTATTCCACAAACAAATAGCATTATAATCAGCGATACACTCAGTTCACTGGAACAAACAGAAATGTATCTTACCGATTGGCATGTAACAAATCCTGCTGCCTTATTCGAAACAACAGAGGAAATCATCGTAAAAATACGTTACCGTAAACAAGCCAACCGCTGTACAGTTGCTCCAACTTCCGACGGATGCCTGCACGTCAGGTTGCATGAACCACTGGCCGCCATTGCAGCCGGACAAGCCGCCGCTTTTTATCGGGATGACGTAGTTTTGGGAGGTGGAATCATTTGCTCGACTAAATGAAAAAGAGGAATGATTACTTTACTCTCCTGTTCAGCTGATTATTTGCTTTTTCAGGTTTTGATTTGCCAACACGTTTACCACTCGTTTTTTTCTTTCCTGACTGCTTTGCTTTCCAAGCAAAAGGATTTTTCTTATTCACTACCATATTATCTGTATTTTTTTGCAAAAATACAATTATAATCCATATAGGAAGAGGAAAACACTCTCCTCTCTTATCTTACTTATTGAAAATAACTAACTTTGTTTTTCAAGCTAAAATAAAGTATTATGAGTCTATCCGATTACACACATACCCTGACGCAAGCAGTAAGCGAACTATCCGACAATCGTTCATACGAAGGTTTGTTCCACCAATACAAAGATGGCGATCCATTGCCGTCAGGAAAATCACTCCGCCGTATTGTAGAATTAGCTCGTGAAATTCTATTCCCCGGCTATTTTGGAAACTCCACTGTTCACCGAAGAACGATCAATTACCATATTGGAGTCAATGTAGAAGAACTATTTAGTTTACTGACCGAACAGATTCAGGCAGGATTGTGTTTCGGATTAGAAAACAATCCTTCGGAAGATACAATAAAAAAAATTCCCGACCGAGATACAGCAGCCTCTATCGCAGCTCGTTTCATCAGCAAACTTCCCGAAATAAGGCGTATTCTTGCTACCGATGTAGAAGCGGCGTATTACGGAGATCCGGCAGCCACTTGCTTTGGAGAAATCATCTGTTGCTATCCTATTATTCGTGCAATTACCAATTACCGCATTGCTCATGAACTATATATGCTGAATGTTCCCCTCATTCCTCGTATTATTACTGAAATGGCTCATTCGGAAACAGGAATTGATATTCACCCGGGAGCACAAATCGGACATCATTTTACAATCGATCATGGTACAGGTGTGGTAATCGGAGCTACATGTATCATCGGTAATAATGTAAAGCTCTATCAAGGAGTAACATTGGGAGCCAAAAGCTTTCCACTTGATGAGAATGGAAATCCGATAAAGGGTATCGCCCGCCATCCCATTTTGGAAGATGACGTCATCGTATATTCTAATGCGACCATTTTAGGACGTATCACTATCGGCAAAGGCGCAACAATCGGTGGTAATATCTGGGTAACGGAAAGTGTACCGGCCGGAGCACGTATTGTACAGCGAAGGGAATAAAAAAGAATCGAATTTACAATAATATCAAGATAAATTCCAAGGATAAGAATCTCTTCATTTAAACTCCTCATTGAAAAATAGCTCTATCAAATTCTTTTGGGAAATGATAGAGCTATTTTATATTTACATTTTATAATGTGACATTGGGGACGTCATTACCTAATGGTAAACTTAACGCAATCTCCCTATTCAATTTATATATTACTTTTCGTCCGGCACCACAGTTACTCCAAGCTCCTTCATTGCCATGACAGCAGGAGCATCATCCGGAGTTGTGGCCTCCAGCTTCACATAACGGACTATTGTTACTGACGGAAGAGCCACGGTTTGGGGCAACGGGTTATGCATGATGTTGCTAAACTCTCCATCCGATACCACTACCGTCCAGTTCTTTCCGTCCTCGCTGACAGAGAACTGGTAATGATAAGCCATTGTCGGTTTTGCTTCTCCGTTCAAAGGAGCGTAGGTGAAAGCCTTCAGACAGACCGGCTTGCCCAAGTCTACTACAAGAGGAGAAGAAGACAACTGGCTCCACGTACTGCGTGGAAGAGTATTCCAGTCAACAGCCGAAGATTGGCTTGCAAGAACTGGAGCATAATAAGCTGATACATCCGATATATTCGCACTAAGACGGCAAGAATCAATACGGACACGGATGGAATCAGCCGTCAGCTCCGGAAAGCGAAGCATACGCTTATAACCGATGGTGGTACCTTCACCCAATGACTGCCAGCGACCGTCACGGTAAGCCTCAACCGTAAACTTCTCCACACGCTGACCCTTCGAGATATCTTCCTGAACCTGAACCACGTTCAGCCGATTCTCCGGACGAACAGCATAGGAACGGGATTCACCCGCACAAGCAGTCCACGAAACATTACCGTTCTGAATCTTGTCATCCGAAAAGACCTGACGGCGGTAAGCTGCAAATTCCTTTAAACGGGCTACATCTGCTTCGTTCAGCAAACCCCGGCGGTCGGGAGGTATATTCAGCAAAAGAACCGAATTATAGCCTACAGACTGAAAATAAATATCCGACAGTTCTTTCAGGCTCTTCACCTTTGCATTTTCCTCTTCATGCCAGAACCACCCTGGACGAATCGATACATCCACTTCCGAAGGATACCAGAACAGTTCCGTTGCATCCTTCAGCATATTACGACTGCCCAAATCCTTCGCCTGCTGACTGATATTCAACCGCTCGTTATTTGCGTTACTGCGAGCATAAATACCCGGAGTAAGAACCGTTGCACTCCATTCCGTTTCACGACCAAGCCCACGCTCATTACCAACCCAACGTACATCATCCCCCATAATCGCCATCACAGCCTTAGGCTGCAAACGCTGGATCGTCTTATAAAAGGCATCCCAGTCGTACACCTGCTTCTTGCCGTTCGGGCCTTCACCGTTTGCACCGTCGAACCACACCTCATGCACCTCACCGTAATTGGTCAGCAACTCTGTAAGCTGTTCGATAAAGAACTTATTGTATTCAGGAGAATTACCATAACAGGAAGCATTACGGTCCCACGGAGAAAGGTATACACCGAATTTCATGCCATACTTGGTACATGCATTACGAAGCTCACGTACCACGTCACCCTTGCCGTTCTTCCACGGAGAAGAAGCAACCGAATGAGAAGTCGTCTTGGTTGGCCACAGGCAGAAACCGTCGTGATGCTTGGCTGTAAGAAGTACCATCTTGAAGCCACACTCTTTCAAGGTGCGTACCCATTGGTCAGCATCCAGTTCTGTCGGATTGAACAAAGAAGGATCTTCCGTACCGTCTCCCCATTCACGACCGGTAAATGTATTAATTCCAAAATGCAGAAAGGCTGTCAACTCCATCTGCTGCCAGGACAACTGCTGCGGAGAAGGAACCAGACGGGCTGCCATCGCTACTTTCTGATCTATGCTTTCATTTCCAGAAAACTGCAAATGCTTTACAAAATAGGAAGTGTCCTGCTGAGCCTGTCCTATAACAGGAAAAGCACACAATGAACACGCTACAAGAAACTGATTAATCTTATTCATACAAACGTTATTTATTTAATTCAAAAATAAGAATTAAAACTCATTCTACCTATAAAAAGTCAATAAACTACTATTGATTGAGTAACTGACGAATGGCAGCATTATCTTCAATCTTAGTATTTCCCTTTGTTTCCGACAGGAATATAGCATCCAGCAGATAAGAAGGGACTTCCGTTTTCGGAGAAAAAGCTGCAGAATGTACGTATGCATTTATCGAATATAAAAGCTGTTTCATGGCTATCCGTTTATCCATATCTTTTTGGATATCCATGCACAACACAAAAAGTTTTCCATCACCAACTTTTACTTCAAAAGCAATAGCCAGTTTACGATTAACTTCATAAGTATCAATACTCTGAATAACAGGTTCAAGTGTATAAAAGGCTGTTAAATCTACAGCTTTACCATAATTCAAAATATCCCACCATTGCCAGTCAGCATAATAAGAAGTCGGAAAATGCTGAAAAGCCGGATGAGATGAATCAATCCAAGTTCCCACAATCATCGGATCCCAGTTAAACATGACAGGATTCCAGAAATGTCCGGTAAACTTGGTATTACGACCATTTACCTTGCTTGGTATAAACAATACATTTTCTCCTTTTTCCAATTTTTGTTTAGCATCTTCCCAAGTATTCACATACTGAATATTATTGGCTAATGTATTAATTTCTTGAGGATAAACCCAAATATCCCATTCATTCTGAATGCCGTTATCTAAGCAGACTCTGAATGTATACTTACCAGCTTCTTGAATATTATGTAACGGTACCTGCACTTGTCCTAAAGAATCAACTCCTCCGACAGGTAACATAGCATGTCCTAACTTACCTTTAGCCATGACTTTCTGATTTTCTCCTATAAGACACCAGTCAAGGCTACCTTTCGCCAAGTTTTTTTCACCGTACTGATAAATCTCGAGTTTTACATTAAAACTTTCAGAATTCAAATATGTACGTTTCGGGAAACGAGCCAGCAACACAACCGGAGCACACGATTCTCTGTATTTTTCTGGAGTAACCAACCCTTTGCTATCCCAAAAAGCATCCAGAATACCTACAAAAGCACTACCTTGCCCCGGGAAATCAGACAATCCTAATAACTGAAAGCCTCCAGAATTAGCCGTGCGCATCAATGCTTCATTTACTTCCTTATATTGCAATACTGTATGAGCGCCCGTAGCCTTGAAAAAATCATCAGCCTTGTGCAACATTCCGTTCGCAGCAAGACGCTGTTTGAAAACCTGAAAGTTTCTCGGCTCCAAGACTCCCGTATATTTGGATGTTTCATTAAAATTAGGAAACATACAGCGCTGTCCTGATTCATGAGCTATTACCGGTACATCAATATCCGACTCTTTGGAACGATCCCAATCTGTAGAGGGCTGCCCGTCATAAACTGTAATCCAGCCTTTTTCTGTAAGATGGGAAACGTAAAACTCGTCAGATTTAACATGATCGCGAGCAGTAGAAGCTGAATAAAGATGACGATTGTCATAAGACTGTCCCTTCTTTACCAAATCCTCCAAAACAGTAAAATCACCCTCATTCTCATTTCCATTACACATCAGCAAAAAAGATGGATGATTGCCATATTCATCTAAAACAGCATACATCTCTTTTTCAAAGAAATCACGGCGCTCCGGATATTTACCAACATTCTTTACCCACATAGGCAACTCAACCTGTAAATACAATCCTATCTCATCGGCTGCATAAAAAGCTGCTTCCGGAGGACACCACGAATGGAAACGTACATGATTCAAACCATATTCTTTTACCGTACGAAATATACGCAGCCAACTTTCCACGTCGGTTGCCGGATAACCCGTCAATGGAAAAACAGCACAATCAAGCAAACCACGTAAATGAATATTACGACCATTTAAACGTATATGATGTGCTCCCTTTTCAACTTTTCTGAAGCCGAACTGTTCGCAGACACTTGCTTTATTTCCATCTACAGTCCATTCTACAGTCAAATTATACAAAGCTGGATTAAACTCATCCCACAATTTAAATTTCTTACCAACCGATAATATTCTTTCTACAGCAGACTGGTTGGAAGAAAGCTCAATTTCCTCTGAATCGGAAGCAAGAATTTTGCCATTCTTTTCGGACACAGTAAGCATCAGATTTCCCTTCACAGCCTTTTCCGAAGAATTGATATATATTTTAGCTGTAACCTGTCCATTCTCTATATCCGGATATACTTTTACATGCTTTATATAGTCAGGCATCTTAGCCTCCAATGAGATTTCTCCGACGATCCCATTCCAGTTAGTTTGCGCATGTTCTGTCAAAGTATGATTCCATACATCCATAGGATACTTCATTCTGTTGTCTACACAGAGTGTTAAAATATGGGTACCTGGAGTACAATATTTAGTAAGCACAAAACGATTAGGAGTACACAAACGTTCATCGGTTCCAACCAAAGCTCCATCAACATACACGGCAGTTTCCCAATGGCAGCGTTCCAAATTCAGAATAATTTCCTTGCCTGACCAATCTTGTGGAATAAGAATTTCCCGCTGATACCATGCCTGTCCACAATATTCATATTTCCGTGACAATCGGTCCACATAAGCTACTTGATTCGGAATTCCCTTACCAGCCTGATCCGTACTACCGGGTAACATAATTGTTTCAGTCAATTTTGTCTGATAAAGTTCCGAGCCTGGAATCTTACCAAAGCCCATCGGATCCAACTGGAAACGCCAGATTCCCGATAAATCTATTTTGTCAGCCTGTTGAACCGCAAGAGCACACTGAAACAAAAACAGAGATAAAAGAGTAAACACAAATTTCATAATTATGATTTAAGTTATTCTACAATAATTTCCTTATTAAGACGAATATCTTCTGAGGAAGCTCCCACCATCAGCAAAAAGCGTCCAGGTTCGACCGTCCATTTACCATTCATTCCGACCAATGAAAGGTCATAAGCACCCAACGTAAATTTCACCTCTCGAGTTGCTCCGGCTTTCAAATGGAAACGTGTAAACTTCTTTAATTGCTTCAAAGGCTGGGAAACAGAAGCGAATTCATCACGTACATACAACTGTGCAACTTCATCACCGTCAACATTTCCTATATTCTTCACTATAAAAGACACTTCAAATTCTCTTGGAGCCACTTTTTTTACATTCAAATCCGTATATTCGAACTTAGTATAGCTCAGCCCATATCCAAATTCGTAAAGCGGAGCAGCAGACAGCTCTACATAATCATGATTTTGGGGAGCTTTCTTATTGTAATAAATAGGGAGTTGCCCAACAGAGCGGGGTACAGACACAGGCAAGCGTCCTGCCGGATTATAATCGCCAAACAAAACATCGGCAATAGCCATTCCTCCCTCCTGTCCCGGATAAAAGGCTGTCAACAAAGCATCAGCATGTGACTGAGCCCAAACCTTATCCAACGGACGGCCTTCTATATAAATAACGACCAATGGCTTTCCGGTCGCTTTCAATGCCTCAAGCAGCTCATTCTGTTTTCCCATCAATGAAAGAGTGGCACGGTCAAATCCTTCACCACACTCCATATCACTGACCGTTGCACTACTGGTAACAGCCGCCCCCGTTTCAAGATAACTGGTCTTAAAATCACGGGCACTTGATCCTCCGACAACTGCTATTACCACATCGGCTGATTGTGCTGCATGAACAGCCTTCTCCATTTCTACATTACTCGTATCCCGAATGGCACATCCTTTCACATACTCCACCTGACTGGCAGAGAGTTTACTCAGAACTCCTTCCAATACTGTTTTTACATTGCCTTCTTCCTGAGGAGCCGTATAATCGCCCAGCATATTATATTGATTATCTGCATTCGGCCCTATTACAGCAACTTTTCCTATTGACTTCGATAATGGAAGTACTCCGTTATTTTCAAGAAGAACAACAGACTGTTGCGCTATACGACGCGCTAAATCCACGTGTTGCTCACTACGAACTTCCTTCTTTGCTTCATTCGGATCGACATAGGGATGCTCAAACAATCCCATGTCAAATTTCAGTGTAAGCACATGAGCTACCGCCGAATCTACCAAGCATTCTGACACTGCTCCCGAATGTACTGATTCACATAAAGTAGCAAACGCTTCAGCACCCAAATCAACATCCACTCCAGCTTGTAAAGCCTGCCGGCCGGCATCGGCCAGAGTAGGAGCAGTGAAATGAGAAGCGTGTAACCCGTCGATACTATATAAATCGGATACCACAAACCCATTAAATCCCCATTCCTTACGTAATAAATCGGTTAATAAATAATGATTGGAAGTACAAGGCACCCCATCAATTGAATTGTATGAAGTCATTACAGACAAGGCTCCTGCTTCAATGGCATCGCGAAACGGAGGTAAAAAGTTCTGCTTCAAATCACGTTCACCAACAGTTGCATAATTTCCATTTTGTCCAGCTTCAGGAACAGCATAAGCTAAAAAATGTTTTAATGTGGCAATTGTAGAATAGGGAAGATTCAGCTTGCCCCCTCCAAGTCCGGCTACCACAGCAGCCCCCATCTTACCGGCAAGCACAGGGTCTTCTCCAAATGTTTCCTCCATCCGTGACCAGCGTGCGTCACGTGACAAATCCAATACCGGGCCATAGCTAATATGTGCCCCCTGCAAACGCACCTCTTTTCCAATCGCTTTTCCCATCTCTTCCATCAAAGCCGGCGACCAGGTAGCAGCAAGACCTATACCTGTAGGAAAGACAGTTGTACCAATCGCCATATGACCATGAGGAGCTTCTTCTGCCAGAAAAACAGGAATACCTAAACGTGTATTATCCAACACATATTTTTGCAATGCGTTGCCAGCTTTTGCAGCCAGTTCCGGATTCAAGCCATTTTCCAGTGTTTTTTTAGTCCAGGGATCAGCGCGGTATGTTGCCCATAGCATCCCAGCAGCACTCTGTTTTACCAACTTCTTAAATTTATCGGAAACTATTACATTCTCTCCCTTAATCTCATACATATCCCAGCCCAGTACACAAAGCAACTGACCTACTTTTTCTTCTACCGTCATTCGTGACAGTAAATCATTTACACGTTGCGACGTCGGAAGAGAAGCATCTTTATAGGAAAACTTTTCGGCATGTATTGAGTTTATCATGCATAGTCCTCCTACTAACATTGTAACAAAAGGATTAAACCATTTCATAATTCGCTCTATTATTTTGGTAATATTCAATCAAATTGACTAAAAAAACAATCATTTATTCACAAACAATAAATCAGGGCTCCGTACAAACAACCTTAAGAGGCTTATCCAGAGGCTTACCATTAACTACCGGATACACGTAAGCCAAACGAGAAAACTTACCCGTATAGGAATAAGTAACCGGCATTACTTTCTCTTCTTTAGGCTTCATCATATACGGACTTGTAAAAGTTACATCCGTATTGCCGTCCATTACAATAAAGAAAAGTTTCATTTCCTTGTCTGTATTATTAATGAATTTCAAATCCATAGTCTTTCTATCACCTTCTTTCATATATCCAAAGGCCATAACTTCAAAATTCATCCATAATCCATCACCGAATTCATAAGGATACCTGTCTGATACAGGATGCTCGCCCGGTTTTACCGTTCCCTTTATCCAAATACGATTATAATTCTGATTTTCATTCGTTAAAACAACAATCTCCTTACTAAAGAAACCAGGACGATACATCGGATTGAAATAGACTTTTACAATTCCCTTAGCACCGGGTTGTATCGGTTTTTTAGGATAATCAAACTTAACACAGCCGCAACCACTTGTTACACCAGTGATAGCAACAGACTTCTTATCCTTATTTTGGAATTCAAACTCATGAGAAACAACTCCTTTCTCTTCCTCAATGGTCCCAAAATTAAAAACACGCTCTTCGAATATTAAACTTTTCCCCAAAGCCGGCTCCTGAGCCCAGGAAACTCTCCAGCAAAAACAGAGTAGTAAGATAAGATAAAGTGTTTTCATAAATCAGATTCTACATTATTGTATATTTATAAGCTATTATTTCATTGTAGCAGTCAATGGCGTTTCTATTTTCTCCATTGACAACGGGGAAATGGTTTCAATATAGGAAGATTAACAAATTCAACATCAAGGTTATCGTTTTCAGTTGAAAAGATCAAACACATAAAACTCGAATTATTTACAAACTTCAAAATCATGCTTTTCTTCTTACTTAATGTACTGTATCAAAAGGCATCACTTTAAAATCTTCACCATAAATAAGCATATCACTCCTATACAAAACACCTCATAGGCACTACAAATTTAATAAACAATCGGAAATAAAATATAAAACAAGAGGGCAAAGCGAATTCATTACATGATTGCCTTACCCTCATGTTATTTATTTTAATCAGTCCTTTTTACTTAACCCACACATTCTCTTCACTTTTATCCCACTGCACATAAGTATGAGTATCAGTCAGATGAGTACCCGGATCCGGCTCAGTTTCCGTCAGACATCGCCATGTATCTGACCAGTCAATCGTATAGCCATTACCAGTTGCATCATGGAAAATATAGCCTTCACCTTCGTTCATTTTCCAATATGCCATTAATCCAGGAGATTCAGGATCTACACTATTCAATCCTCCTTTTATTTCCTCTACGTTCAACGCACGCTCCCATATTCTGGCTTCAGCAATGCTACCGTCAAACTTCTGACTTTCACGATATCCAGCCCATGACATACCAATTTCTACCCCCCTGAAAAGAGTTGAGTAACCAGTATAATTAACTTCTATATCTTTTTCATCATCTACATACATCGTAAATTTACTTCCATCGTATACAATAGTAAGTAAATACCATGTATTGGTCTGGAACATCTTATTGGCAAAATGATTATCAGCACTGCCTAATGCAAACTGAAGTCTATTACCTGTTCCGCCTTCACCAAAACGCATCATGACATTATTACTACCATTGAAAGCAAAGAAACGAGAGATATGACCATCAGGCAATGAATTTGCTTTTATCTTTATCTGATAAGTAAATACTGATAATTCCTTTTGCAAGTCCGAATCGAAATAATAATTTGCATACATATTAGGATTGGTCAAATCCAACGCTGCAAATTTACCAGAGGGATCATCCGGAGTATAATCACCATCACCACTACTAGCCTTCTTATAATCAATAATGATAAATGTTGTATTATATCCCTCTTTTATATTTAATCCTATTGAAACTTCTTTTATTGTAATAGGTAACATATATGTAGTACCTTCTACCAAATTATCCAAAGAATTTAAAGTAACAACAACAGGAGTTGATTCTTTCTTAGCCACCTCAATTGTCGCATCCAGTCCCTCTATATTAATATCGGCATCGTCAGGAAGTGGAGTATAAGATGTATTATATTTCTGATTATATGTATCAACCAAATCCAGATCTTTTACTAAAGATACTGTTTCATTTTGTTGTACTGCACTCTCGGTACTGATTGTAAATGTATATACAGAAGGAAATTCCTTTGTATCCATCTTATAAGTTCCCCAATAAGCCAGATTACTAATAGAAGCATCTGTCTTCTTATCACCCGGCAGATTCATGCTTATGGAAGTCCAAATAACACCTGCCTGAGTTGAAGGGACACCATTGCCATTGACCGAAGAGATAGTTACCGGCAGCAAATAAAGGCGTTCTGTCAAGGGTATGTAATTTTCAGCGGGTATAGTAAACTCTATTGAATCGGTAGAAATTGTTGCACCTGCCGGAACCGTTACAGACTGCTTAATAAATTCTACAGTATTGTCAGGCAATGCAGCGTAAGCAGTCCCATTCTCCTGATTATATGTTTCAACCAACGAATTATCTACAGCTGCAGAAACTGATAAATTACCATCGGCAGGGCGCGTTGTCTTTACAGGCACCTTAAGGGTAACCTGATCGCCAACAGCTCCTACAGAAGTCCAATCTACAGTAAAAGAATAAAAATTCAATTGCCCATCTCCTCCTTTTTGGTTGAAATAGACTAAATTATTCGGATTACCTACTACATCGTAACTTTCATCATCGCATGACTGAAAACTTAATATACCTCCGCAAAGCAATACAGCAGATAATAAATATTTAAAACTTTTCATAGCTACATTTTTATTTATGGAAGCAGGATAAAATTGGATGACAACTTTCTTTTATTCCTGCTTCCTAACTTGAAAACTTAATTACTGAACACAGGTGTTTTTTTCATCTGCATCCCATCCAACATATTGGCTATAATCAAGTCCAAATACATTGCCGGCACCTTCAGACATCTCACGACATGTATTCGACCAATCCATATCATAGCCATTACCAGTAGCATCGTGGAAGATATGACCTTCGCCCTCATTCATTTTCCAATATGCAACCAAGCCTTCGGAAGCTGGGTCTACAGCGCACAATCCCATCTGCAATTCGGCTGGTGTCAAGGCACGATTCCATACACGAACTTCAGCAATACGTCCCTTGAAGTACTGCGAATAGCGGTAAGACGTCCAAGACATACCGATTTCAAACATCTGGAAATCTACCGGCTGTCCGTCACCATCCAACTGAGCATCTTTCACACCATCTACATACATGGTAAATTTACTACCATCGTATGTCAGCGAAAGTGTATACCAGCGATTTGTACTAAAGCGTGTAGTAGACGGAACACTACCGGTCGGACATACCCACTGCAAACAATTCACATCCATACCAATCTCACCGAAACGCAACATATTCGAACGGCTACCGTCAGCAGAAGAGAAATTACACATACGCGCAATGGAGTGCCATTCTTCCGAATAGAATTTAACCTCATAAGTAAAGTTCGATAAAGACTGCTTCTGACTCTCGTCAAACATAAAATTACTATACAATTCCGGATTAGAAATATTCAGCGATGTGAAATTAATAACTCTGGAAATTTGTAAATAAATTGTTTTAGAAGGAGCCAATACTTCCAGCCCATCAACCTGCTGAATTGTAACAGGTATTACATACACCCTGGCATCGTCAAGGTTTTCTGTTGAAACAACCTTTACTGTTGCAGGAGTAGAAAAGACCTTACCCTTTTCAATAACAGTTTCAGCATTTTCCAATGTAACTGTTCCTTCTGGTACAGAAAAATAATTTGTATTATGTGCCTCATTATAAGCGTCTACCAATGAATTATCAATGGCAAACGTTACATTTACATTTTCTGAAACTTTATTAGTTGCAGTAGCTGTTACAGCATAAGTAGAAGGAGTATCTTCCACCACAAACTTCACAATCGGAGATGTTTCCGTTCCGGATACAAGTACTACATTTTTATTGTAATCAAAGCTGTCACCTTCTGCGCAGCTGAACATGGAAAATGCCAAAACACCTCCCAGTAAAACTGCTTTTATTTTATGTATATTCATAATAGTTATATTATAGATTATTACTCTTTAATTGAAGGATTCATAATTTGAATTGCCTGACGGAATTCATTGTAAGGAATACCTGATGCCGAATAATAGTTACGACCTAAATAAAATACACCACAACCTCCTTTATGTCCAACTTCCGGTTCCCAGCGTGCATAATCCAACAATCGGCCACCATCCAGATAGAAAACACCAAATGTTTCACAATAAATCATTTTCTCGGGCGGAAAACCTGACGGTTGGGTTAAGAAACCTACCTGATTACTATATGCCTGCTGTACAAAATAATCACAGTAAGGAATACAATCTTTAGGAGGCACACTACCAAAATAGTCAATGATCAGCAACTTATTGGGAATAGATCCCTGAGGACCAAAATATTTTGCCAACTCCACTGTCAGACGATACATGTCATTACCATTCCATCCTTCATAGTCGACATCAACGCCGTCCAGTCCCGGTTCCATCACCTGATTCACAATCCATTTTGCGTATGCAGCCATTATCTCATCAGAAGGATTTGCTGAACCTCCCATGTCATATTCTACTCCATCAACCGTAAAAACATGACGATAATGGGAAGCATCTGCATGCATAATGAAACGAGTTCCCAATTTTTCCTGAGCGTATTTCATATCTTCATAGGCTACCGGATGTGTTTCTGCCGTCGGAATCCCCATCCACAGATTTACAATATCAATGCTATCTGGAAGACCTTTGATACGTTCACCCCATGATGCAGGATCTTTACTGCCTTCGACACCTTCAATCGGTGCCCAATTTTCATAATATGCAAAACTTACTTCATGATCGCTTTGCTTGAATGCACGAAGATTAGCATAATATTGTTCATCATATGTTTTCAATTTTTGGATTTCCAGTGCTTCCACGTCTGTGTCACAGCTTGGGAAAGCCACAAGGCCTACACAAAAAGCTAATATGCCAACAAATTTAAATTTCATAATATCAAATTTATACATAATTACTATTATTGCTTTAACAGATTTACTTCATTAACGAGCTTTCTTATCCCACCAAAGTTTCGTACCGCCGGTATCAGCACCTCCCAAAGCAGTAATACCACTAGCAACTCCCTCAGCGTTATTAATTTTCTCGTCGCGAGTATAAGGCAAACGACGAATCTGTAATTCTGTATCTATTGTACCGTTACTACCATTGACTACTACCGGTATTAGTTCAGGATAACCAGTTCGACGATATTCACTCCACCCTTCCGGTCCATCAGGATATAGGGCAATCCATTTTTGCGTAATGATACGTTCCAGCTTACCTTCAAAATCGTCACTGTCATCCCATGCTGGAGTTACCTCTGTACTAAATGTGTAGTTATCACTGCCTGCATTATCTTCGAAAGATTTAGGGGTAGAAATATTATCTGCCAGATATGAATCGGCTGAGCCTGCTCCATTTTCTTCAAAGGAAATCCGGACTCCCTGCTCATAAAAACTCTTTGCATCACCTCCCATATTCCAGCCTCTCAATGCACCTTCTGCACGTAAGAAATATGACTCTGCAGCAGTCATCCAAACAACCGGAGTCGTATTACGATCCATATTCAGGTTGGATATCTTAGCTCCCTGATAATTAGCCATATTAGATGTTGAAATACCGATGCGTACACCATGGTATTCACCATCTTCAGCAGCAGCTGTAAAATACTTGCCGATACGAGGGTCATTCAGTCCATCCATATAGGCAACAATTGAGGCACATGGACGGCAGTCGCCTGCATTAAAATTATAAGCTATTTCCTGTAACGGATGATGATAAACCAGCAATCCGTGATTCAATTCAGCACGGTCGGCTGTAGCCTCAATCAAACCATAAGGAGACTGGACAGACAACTCTGCCTGCTGCTGAGCCAGTTGAGGATCGGCATAAGCGACACGCAAAGCCAAGCGCAAACGTAAGGTATTGGCGAACTTTACCCACTGAGCAACACTACCACCATATATATAATCATAATCAGTCATCAGTTTAGCATCAGCGTTACCACTTACATAATTCCCAAGAATTTCGATGGCTGAGCCCAGTTCCTCAAAAAACTTCTTATAAATCTCATCCAAAGGATCATACAAGCTGGAAGTTCCATAGTTTACATAAGGAATAGGTCCGAAAGTATCTGCAATACGATGCATTCCTGCCACCTTGACAATTGTTGCCAAGGCATCAACTTCTGCCAGCCCCTGCTCAGTAGCAATCCGATGGATGTTCTGCCAAGGAGCCATAACACCAGTGTATGCATAATCGAAAGTCGCATTCACCCAGCTTTCCTGAAAAATATACTGACCATTGTGTGCCGTACTTCCCAAAGTTGCAGCCGTGTATCCTGCATACTGGTCATGTGAAAGATTCTGAGCAATCTGGTAATCAGAATCCAGTCTTTCACCATCGTTAATAATTACCACACGACGTAACATCTGAGAGAAAAAAGCACCTGTCTTAAGGTTATCTACTCCCATCATTTCTTCCGTTACTTCATTGGGATTTACGTTGTCCATATAGTCTATGCATGAAGTATTATTAAATAAGACCAAAGACAATCCCAATAAAGAATATTTTCTCAAAAAATCTATATTATGAAGAATCATATCTTTTTAATTTAAAGGGTTGATTAGAATTTAACTTTTACAGAGAATCCCAAGTTACGCAAACTCGGTGACATAAACATATCAATACCCTGGAAATAAGTACCTGTACTTGCTGTCAGTTCCGGATCAAACGGAGCTTTCTTATACAAGAAGAAAAGATTCTTTCCGATGAATGATACATTCAATCCCTGAATCCAGTTTACATATTTATTGATAGGAATATCATATCCCAGTGAAAGTTCGCCCAAACGTACATTAGTTGCACTATATACGTACATAGAACCAATACCACCAGTATTACCCGAACCACCTACAGTTGTATAATACTTTTGTGCATCAATAGGACGACCGTTCACCAAAGCACCTCCCATATCACGAGCATCAGCAGAAGCCTGAGATGCACCATACGAATCCATCACAGCCTGAGTCTGAGAAACGACGATACCGCCAACACGAGCCGTCAGCAAGAAGCCCAGTGACAAGCCTTTATACGAAAAGTTATTACCCCAGCTTAAATTATATTTCGGAGCACTATTTCCTGCTTTGATAAAGTTATCATACTCAGGAACAACTACCTGATCAACCGGATGTACATAAATGGCACCATGTTCATCGGTACGCAAAGTGTTTACATAAATATCACCAATAGAACCACCTTCTGTCAGAATCATCTTATACATACTGGTACCACCCATATCAATCCACGTCAATGACGTTTTTTCGTGAGTTATCGGATCCTCGTAATCACGCAACAATTCTACAACCTTATTCTTGTTCAAGGAATAATTTATATATGAACTCCATCCAAAATCGCCCCATTTGTCATCATAACGAAGTGAAACCTCAATACCTTTATTATCTACACGACCGCCGTTGACAACTTCCGACTTATATCCGGTAGTTGATGACAATGTACGTTCAAAAAACTGATTATAGGTACGTGACTGATACAAAGTCGCATCCAGTTTCAGTCTGTTTTTGAAAAAGACAAAATTAAAGCCAAGTTCCCATGATTTGGTACGTTCTGGTTTCAGGTTTGCATTCGGTCTGCGTGACTGAGTTACAGGAACTCCATCAACAAGTGCATAAGTAGGTATTGCAAGAAATACATCAGGAGAGTTACCTACTTCAGAATAAGATACACGAGCTTTCATGTAAGGCATGATATCGGTACTACATTTAAAAATATCCGTAATAATACCGGACAAACCTACGGAAGGATAAAAGAATGAGTTGGTTGAAGTTCCCTTAAATGTAGAAGACCAGTCGTTACGAGCGGTTACATCCAAATAGGCCATAGACTTATAACCTAACTGAGCGCTTCCAAATACTGCATTTTTCTTGATGTTGTATCCATACTGATTGGCCAAATTCTTTTCTGTTGTATCAACATTTCCAAAGGTAAACAAATTGGCAACAGATTTAAGTTTACCACCAAAATAATCGGATTGGTATTTATTGGTTTCAAAATTGGTACCTATGTTTGCAGTCAAATTCAATGTATTATTTGCAAAGTACTTGTTAATATTCAACAGCAATTCACCGTAAATTTGTTGTCCCTCCACGTTGCTCTTTGAATAATATCCGTATTTTGAAGCAAACAATGTATTCGTACCGGCATCATACATACGTTCATGAGTTTCATTGTTACGGTCCATCTTTACACGACCGGTCAAATTAATCCACTTGGCAAAGTCATACTTCAGCGATGCAGTAGCCATATAACGGTTCTTATGATTAGGCATTGTTATATGCTCGGTAATCCAGTAAGGATTTTGCAAAGACAAGCCATCACTATAGGGCCAATACTGTGTCAGCAAGTTACGCTCTACATCATAACGTTGATAAGCTTGAATCTTAGAAAAATCATCGCCAGCCGGGAACAAATAAAGCGGTACCAGTGGATTGAAATACAATCCTTGTGCTGTCATGTTCTGTTCCTTTACACTACTCAACATGAAACTTAGGTCAAGAGTCAGCTTATCTTTCAGCATCTTGCTTACATTACGAACTGTTGCATTATAACGCTCGTAATCGTTATTATGTATAATACCTTTCGCATTTGTAGTACCAATAGAAAGATAGGTTTGATTTTTAGATGTCCCAGTCGACAAACTTGCCGAATTCGTTACATTTACTCCAGTCTGAAAGAAATCCTTTGGATCGTAAGTACTTGGAGTTTTCAATTTAGTTCCCCAGCTGTAGAAACTTCCTGTTTCACTTGGACCATAAGTATTCTGAAATTCAGGTAACACTAACGGAGCTGAAAATGTAGTATTATTCGATATCGTCAAAGAAGTTCGTCCTTCCTGCCCTTTTTTAGTGGTAACCATCACAACTCCATTGGCGGCTGCACTACCATACAAAGCTGCTGCCGAAGGACCACTCAATACTGAAATCGATTCAATATCTTCAGGATTCAGTCCTGAAATAGGGTCGCCGGACAATCCTGCACCTTCATATGCATCAGAAGGTTGTTCATTGGCAGCAGACATATCCAACATTGGAATACCATCAACAACATATAAAGCATTATTGTTACCATTCAATGATTTAGCACCACGCATTACGACACGTGAAGAACCTCCTACACCGGATGAAGATGAGTTAATGGTCACACCTGCAATTTTACCATTCAAATTATTTACAAAGTTAGCATCTGCTACACGGGTAATCTCACTATTGTCTACTTTCTGAACATTATATGACAATGATTTTGCCTCTTTTTTGATACCCAATGCTGTTACAACCACTTCACTCAACACTTCGGTATCTTCTGTCAAAACAACGTTCAGGGGCTTACCATCTGTAACTTTTACTTGTTTATTTTTGTAGCCGACATAAGATATTTCCAACTTTCCATCACTCGCTACAGATAATGAAAAGTTTCCATCAAAATCCGTTATTGTACCATTGGTTGTACCTATTTCCATAATTGCAGCACCGATAATAGGCTCTCCATTCACATCTACAACTTTTCCTTGTATCTTTTTTGTAGTATGATTAGATGCTGTATTTACAGACAACTTTTTAATTATAATTTTTTTCCCCTGGATTTCATAATCCAAGCCCGACTGACCTTGAAGAATTTGTTTTACAATATCCTTAATGGATGAATTCTGGCTGGATATTGATACTCGTTTATTGGTATCTACATCTGAAGATGAAAAAACAAATGAATAGCCAGATGATTTCTTCAACTGCTCCATCGCTTCTTTTACTGTAGCATCCTTAACCGAAAAGGAAATATTTTGCGAGAAAGCAGATAAATTTAGACAAAGCGCTGCCGAGGCTACAAGTATAGCCTTATTAAAGTTCCTCATAATTAATGATTTAAGTTTTTGGAAATATTAATATTCTTGTTCAACTAAAACAATAAAAATTCTACATTCCGAAAACACTTCAACTAGATTCTCTTTTTTTCATATTCCACAATTTTAAGGTTATCAATATAATATATACTTTTCATTTTCATAACGGTAACGCATCTGATTAGTAGAGGCCATTGTAGAAAGTACCTCCTCAATAGTATTTCCTTGCACTTTGAAACTACCATAAAAACGGCGGTTCCGTAATGAGTCTGCGACCTCTATATCAACGTTATAACTTCGTTCCAAACGCTTAACAATATCCTCCAATAAATCTTCATCAAAAAACAATTCATCATTAATCCAATCACTGGAATGTATCGCTTCACAATGACTCTTTATCATTTCTCCTGTCAGTTTATTCATTACCATCTTTTCATCAGGATTTAAATAAAGTTCAGGCATCAATTTCACAGCGTTATGTAACGCCACTTTACCTTCGAGCAAATTAACCGTCACTTCTTTATCTTCCGGATAATTACAAATATTAAATTTTGTACCCAAAACCCGAAGGTTTAGTTCCTTGGTATTGACCTCAAACGGCATTTGCTCATTGCGGACAACTTCAAAATAGCCTTCTCCTTCTATTTTCAATCGGCGATCATTTACACCGAACCCCTGTGAATATACTATTTTAGATCCTGCATTTAACCATACCAATGTGCCATCTGGAAGATATAACTTAGTACGTGCCCCCATCGGAGCCTCTATTGAAATATCAGCAAACGCCTGTTTAAGAGTTTCTTGTCCCTTCCAATAGCCAATAAAAGGTAATATTAATATCAGAATGACAGCTGCAACACGCAAATATTTTCCCCATGATAAACTATATATCTTTCTGTTTCGTTGCTTAGATTCATTTACACGCTGACAGAAGAATTCAAAAGCCTTATCTTTATCAAAGGATGTATTATCATTAGTTACTCTCATAGAAAATCCAATTTCTATCTGCTGACGTACATATCTTCGATTAGCCTCCGAAGCAAAAGTCCATTGCTTTAATTTAGCAAAGGATTGCTCATCTAATTCTCCAGAAAGATAACGAGTAATCAATTCGTCTATTTGTATATGTTCCTTATTCTGCATATTAAAGTGCTTATATCATATAGACAAAAAAGATATAAAATAGGGTAGTATAAAAAAGCTTTTTTTATACGTTTTTATAAATTATCATTTTCAGCGACACCCGCACATAGCTTAACACATTTATATACAGTAAAATAGATTTATATTAAGAGATATGACTTTATAGTCCTCCAACAAAAGACTTTCAAATTTCACTTTTAATATCCCTGTAATTTCGTGCGAAATACCTTATTCCACCAAGATATTCATACAAATGTTTTTTGAATTTGCCAGATTTATAAAGTAAAGCCCTAAAATGAAAACAAGAGCTAAACAAGTGCAAATAAAACCGCTTATTTACAATTGATTATAGTGTACTTGATGTTTTCAGTTGTTTTCTTTCTTTTCAGTTGATTGGTTCTTTTTCGGTACAATTTTGTTTCTCGTTTGTTTCTCAATATCGACCTTTATTCATATCTTTGCAACAGAAACAAAATTGTGAAGGGATCGATATGCCACGAGTAAAGAAGCCTACAAAAGTAAAAGAGCCTGTCCGCCTTCGGACAAAGAAGCTGGCAGATGGAAGCCAAAGTCTGTATCTTGATATATACCGTTTCGGAAAACGAACATACGAATATCTTAAGTTGTATCTCATTCCGGAAACGGACAACAATGCCCGTCGGCAGAATCAGGCGACTATGAATGCCGCCAATGCCATCAAGTCCAAACGTATTATCGAGCTGACCAACGGCGAGGCCGGTATAGAAACCAAAGAGAGAGTTTACCTGCTTGACTGGATGAATACCTACAAGGAGAACCAGGCCAAGCGTGGCAAAAAGGACGGTTATCAAATTGACATCACTATACGCATCTTAAAGGATTACGCGGGAGAACGTATGTTGATGGATCAAATAGACAAGACATTCTGCCAGAATTATCTTGACTACCTTCAGTCCGAATACCGTTCCAGAGGTAAACGAGTGTCGAATTACACACTGCATACTTATTACCGGGTATTGAACGGAGCCTTGAATGCGGCTGTCAGGGCCGAGATCATCAAGTCCAATCCTTTCACGAAAATCAGCAAGTCGGAAAAGATCCGTCTGCCTGAAAGCAAACGGTCATACATGACCATTGAAGAGGTGCGTGCATTGATCGCAACCCCGATGAAAAATGAATCCGTGAAAGGTGCCTATCTGTTCTCTTGTTTCTGCGGTCTGCGAATCAGTGATATAATCAAGTTGCAATGGAAAGATGTATTCGTTGACCGTGGACAATACCGTCTGTCGGTTTCCATGCAGAAAACCAAGGAACCGATTTATCTTCCGCTTTCCCCGGAAGCGTTGAAGTGGATGCCTGCGCGTGGAGACAAAACTCCTGATGACCATGTGTTTGACCTGCCGTCTCCAGCAATGGTCAATATTCTTATCAAACCATGGGCAAAAGCGGCGGGAATAAACAAGCGTTTTACATTCCATACGGCGCGGCACACGTTCGCGACGATGATGCTGACACTCGGAGCAGACTTATATACGACATCCAAGCTGCTCGGCCATGCTGACGTGAAAATGACACAGGTGTACGCCAAAATCATCAACCAGAAAAAGGATGATGCGGTCAACCTGGTCAACGGATTGTTTGAGTGACCAATGATATACCATATCATGTCAAATTTACAAATTCATCGTTTGTTTCATATACTTCCATGCCTGGCTCTTCCGCCTGAAAGTAATAGCGAAGATTGGGGAACGCTTCCCTCACAAGGTCAAATGTCTCACTGCATGGGGCCCACGCTGTTTCTGTGGAAAACTTCAATACATCACCGTCCATTTCAAGTCCGTTCCAAGAGCCACGGCAACGTACATCGTTCCAATCCTTACCCAAAGCATCCACGAGACATCCCAGCCAAGTAGTCCCAAATCCGTTTTCTACTGAAGGTGTCTTACGTTCTTCCAGTCCTTTCATCAACTCATACAGTTGCTTCACTTCTTTTGCGTCGCCATCTATCACATACGCAGTACTGCACCAATTCGGCATAATCGTAATAATTTAATTGTTGAACATTGTTTTTGTTTTCCCTCTTATCGAAGCTCTTCCGGCTTCTTGTCGGGGAATGATTTTTATGCAGGACAGACAGCGAGCATAGGACGAACAAGACAAGTAAACAGTGACAGGATAAAGCGGAATACCCAAATCTTCGATTTGTGGAAGGCTGCCGTGAAGATCCGGGAGCCGTTAGCACGGCGGTACTTGGCGACCGTCCGTCGCTGTACCTTTGCATATGAAATCTCTCCGGCAAGGAAAGCCGGTGATGAGAGAGAATATCAATTTATTGAATATAGAAAAGGCAATATATATGACAATATGCCGTTAAATTATAGTTAAATTATAATTGAATACTGTTACAACTGTAGAAATATTTATATATTTACATATAAACAGAATATTATGAAATATTTTATTGCTCTTATCTTTACATTTTTTTCTATATATACCGTTTCAGCACAGGATAGCCAGCGGTGTATGGAAATAGTTAACATTGCTGTTGACGCTGTCAACAATCACTCGGTTGAAAATCTGCATGAACATCTTGCACCGGATTTCGTCTGTGCAGGTCAGAGCGGTCCAAGCGCTATCCAAGTTTTAGCGCAAATAATAACACAAATAGACGAACATATCTCTAATATAAATAAAATAGACGAACGGCAAGCAGATGCGACTTTGACTTTAGTATATGACTTCAATTACAGCAAACGACTGGGGCATAAAGAAGCAACCTTTATCTTTAATAGTGACAATCAGATAAAACAGATGGATCTGCTACCCGTAAAAAAGGTAGATATGAAAAAAGATTTTGAAACTCCATCCGATGATGTTATTACAGTACCAATGGAAATATCTGACGGACTTATTTTTGTTAAGGCAGAATTGAATGGTATTGAACGTGATTTTATCTTGGATAGTGGTGCGCCGAGTCTTTACCTGAACAGTAAATATTTTTCCCACAGTAATGATACAGTAAACTCAATAAGTGCACAAGGCGTAAGTTCTGGAATTTCGGGTCTAGATGTTTTTCGTGTCAACACTTTCAATTTTCATGGGATTCGTGCTGAAAATACAGACTTTGTAATGTCAGACATTTCTCACTTGTCAAAAGATCGAGAAATATATGGATTAATTGGTTATCAAGTGCTAAAGGACTACGATTGGCTATTCGATTATGAAGGGAAAACATTGACATTAATCAAGAGTGATAAAACAGAAAATTATATAAAGGAAATGAGATATAAGACCTATGAGGTTCCGATGCAGATGACCTCTGAAAAGTCGCACATTCCTTTTATCGAGACAAAGATTGGTGATATTACTCTCATGATGGGTATTGATTGTGGTGCTGCCGCTAACCTGATTGATGACTCAATGTTTAGTAAACTGGAAAAACGAATGTCAAATATTTCCACTACGGAATTGAAAGGAGCATCAAAAGAATCAACTACAGTAAAAAAAGGTGATATAAAATCTTTGAATATTGGCAAAAAACGCTTTAAGCACCTGCCAACAGTATTTAGTGATATCAGTCATCTAAACGCTCATTGGACAAACAAGATTGATGGACTTTTGGGTTATGAAATTCTATCACGACAAAAACTTATAATGAGCATCAACAACAAGAAACTTATTTTTATCGAATAATTTTTATATCATTATCATACATCAAGACATTCCGCTATTATCTTTGTTGCAATAATATATAATTAAAAGTACAAAGTAATGGAAAATTCATTTGCTCAGATCAGCGAATTGTTCGCTCAGTTTTCAGAGAATGCCAAACTTCAGATTGAAAAAGGCAATAAGGCAGCAGGAATGCGTGCCCGTAAAGCGTCACTTGAACTTGAAAAGCTTCTGAAACAGTTCAGAAAAGAATCACTGGAAGCCTCCAAATGATTCCTTTCGGAATACGTACATACCAGGTATCAAGTAAAAAGCCTCTGCGCTTCACAGCGGAGAGGCTTTTGGTTAATAATAGATTCTCTATGGCTAAAACAGTTCAACTTTCGTGTGTCTGTTGGCTTCGGTCGGCAGATGGTCGGCAATTCCACCTCTGCTGATTTTTGTGATCCTTTCTGCAGGAATGCCGCGCTGCTTCAGTTCCGAAACGATAAAGTCCGCTCTTGACTGGCTCAATGAATCATTGATGCCGGATGTCCCTGTAGAACTGTCCGCTGCCCCGGTAACTCTTACATGCAAGTCATATTTCTTCGCGACCCTTGCCAATTCATCCAGATTGAGTTTCTGTGAAACATCTGTCAGGCGGGCCGTGTTAAGAGTGAAAAAGAAATATACAGGAGCTCCGATACAGCTATCCGAGACATGATTCACAACCATGGGATTGTGCCCTTCATCCGTTATGAATTTATTCGATACCAAGGAATCCGGATTCTGTTTGTCCTTGTTGTTATTGTTGTTATGAATGAATGCTGTATCGAGAGGAGATATTCCGTCCCAATGTCTGTGTTTCAGTCTTGCACGCAATGAGTTCAACCCACTATAATTGTTTACAGGATATCCTTGTTGCCCATTCTTCTCATCTTCCAGCAAGTGCCCGTAGGTATCAAGCAGGCCTTCGATTTCCAGAATCTTCTTCAGTTCAGCAAGCGTTCGTTTGTCGCGGTCATGTTGTCCGGCATAGCGGCTGTTCTTCTCGGACAAGGCACGGGAATAATCGATGAGCTGTTCATTCCTGTGGATGTAATGCGTGACATCAGCAGCTCGTTTCCAACCTATTTTCCCGAGATGGAAGGTGAATCCGGCTGTCAGTGATACCATATATAGCCATCAAATTTTTGTGAGGTTGTTGTCCCCGAGAACTCCAGTACTGCACTTACCCGTTTTGAAATTCGATATTGTCCCTGAATACCGTATGAGAAGGCGAAAGGAGAAGTCTTGTTGGAGGAATTGTGTATCAGTCCGACTCCGACAAATGGGGCAAGTCCCCAGCGTGTCTGCTCCTGTCCGGAATACCGATAACCAAGCAGGTTCCATAGCAGGTCTGCATGGACGCTATGGTAATTTTTCGTGGATAACCCGGCATCTTTGAATTGCAAACCGCTGTAATGTATGCGGGCGCCAACGGCAGGAGTAAACCATTTTCCGACGGCAAGGTTGTACGAGGGTTTCACACGTCCGAACAGGTCTTCGCAGCCAAGAGGCGTTCCGAGAAAAGCGGTTGCACCTCCGGTGACACTGACAAACCAATTGCCACTCCCGGTCCTTGGCACTACCACACCGTCAAGATAGACCGGTTGGAGGGGTTGGAACAGTTCTGTGGCATCATGGAAGAATTCATGTTGTACAGTATCTCTTTCTGTATATCGTGAATTTGCCTGTACCTGCACGGAGCAGAGAACGGCAAAGATAAGAATGATTTGTTTTGTCATATTCAAATGATTTTTATTTGTTATAACTTTGATTTGTAATACATTGCTGCCATTTATCGTTTGGCTTTTTTGCCACTGGAAGGACGCATCATGCGACTTGCCATCTTCATGCACCGGAGAGCCCAGGCACGGTTGTCCTCGTCTTCATCACGTCCCCACTTAAGGTCATTTCCGCCACCTCCGCCGCCATGTGTTTCGGCAAATGTTGTGGCATCATCGACCATTCCAAGAAACAGCATTGTCGCACAGCGCATGATTTCCGTCCCCCGTTCCGCCACGGAACACAGGAGCGTGTCATCGAACTGTTGCCGTTCGGAAGGCTTCATCTGTGCCGACATTTTCCGCCACTCATTGACCATATTCTCCAACATGGCATCCTTGAGCAGACTGTCCACTTTGGAATGGACATCACGCGAGTATTTGTATGCTTCTTCCTTCAGTTCTTCTGTCCGCTCCTGAATGGCATCCATATTTTCCTTGAGCTCGGAAAGTTGTCGGTCAGCGGTCTGTAGCTTCTCCTGTTTGTCTGCCAATTTATTCTGGATAGCGGCCAGCTCATTTTCGAGCTTTTCTTTCTCGGCAGATAAAGTCTGTGCATCACCTTTCCGGGCTTCCATATCATTTTTGAGTGCCGACAATTGGGCTTCTTTTTCGGCCTGCTCCTTTTTCAAGTTTTCCACCATTGAAGTCAAGCCCTTGACCCTGCGCTCTGCCATCCGGATGTCCGAATGGAGAGAGGAAAGGACTTGCTGATGGCGGCTGATATTCTCTTCTATTGTAGAGCATTCCTCTGACAGCATACGACGGTATTCTTCTGTACTGCGATGCTTCTTTCCCGTTTCGGAAACACTTGAGCCTCTGGACATGCCCCATTTGCTATTGACTTCTGCATAAAAGTCCGTATGAAGCTGTTTCATGCGCTCGCTGAATTCATATTTGTCCTTACCGGCAAATATCTCCTTGTACGCAAACTTCCCATCTTTGATTGGCAGCAAAGTACAATGCACATGTGGATTCAACTCATCCAGATGTACAATGAATGCGGCAATATTCTGTTCACCATATCTGCCGCAGACAAATGAATAGACATCCTTTGCCCAACGTTCAATCTCACTCTTCCTTTTTATGTGTCTATTGTCCGCACCTTTTTCAAAATCGACTTCCTGCTTGCCAAATGCGAGTTCCTGCATCCGTGTGCGAGAGCCCCCAAAAATGATATTTACGACTGTACGGAATCTCGGTTCTTCCAAACCTTCATTGGGATCCTTTATGCCTCGTTTAAGCAACAGTTCAGCCATTCGCTCAGGAATGCTCCGGCCTTTGTCGATAGGACGGATCTTACCTCCTGATACGACTTCAAAATTCAGGTGTTCACGTGTCGGGTCATAATTACCAAGGTCAGTTGCCCTTTTCCAACCTTTCTCTGTCCAATTGCGCATATGTTCATTACTCTGAGCCACTGTTATCCCTTTGGATACATGTACGTCAAGTACCTGTTTTGCATTTGCCATATTGTTTCCGTGTTGTTTTGTACAATCCATCATGTGCCAGCTTGCTGCTTGTTCGGACATGCCTCCCTGCGACGTTAGTCGGCAGGGGTATTAGGCTACCCACTCCCTCTGTTTCGTGGCATGTAGGCAAGCCCACTTGCCTCATAAAACTGGAAGGATGTCAGGACTGAGATAGGGATGGATTGTTCCTGGTTATACAATTCATTTTCGTTTCCCGGTTCAGTCCGACAATGTCTGGGCTTTTGCCGCAAGCGATAAAAAGGGAATACGGAACGATTTAAGGAGTTCTTTGTTCCTGTCCATATCAACACTGCGCCGGATGTTTCGGGATTAAATACAAGCTCCGCAAGCTCTTTGGCGGTCTCGATAAACGCGCCCCATTCACCGCTGAGGTCAAGGGTGAAGAACTGCGACAGTTGTGAACTGTTATCGAATCTTGACTTACGCAACACACGCTGGAGAGCGGCATTGGCAATACACTCTAATATTGTTTCCCTTAGTTTTTCTTCCTGTCTGACGACTTCTGCCGATACCATATCGGTGCCGTTGCCGGAAGCCTGAGAATTATCTTTACCGGCAATGGCGGCTAATGCCTGGCAAAGAGCCTGACCACATGAATGACCGGCATCCTCCGATGTCTTTTTGCCGATGACCCATTCGGACAATATACTGCCGATTCGTGTGGCAAAGTCCGGCTCATCCTGTTCAGTTCCGGCTATTGTATTTTTTCCAGACTGCACGGTCATGGTGATAATGACGCTTTTATTAAGTTTTGTGCGTTCAAGTAGCCCGAAAGATTCCAGAGCATCCAGAAATGTTCGGACAGTGGCACGATGCCAATGCCAGAATTCTGCAAGATCGGAGATTGTCACATGACATTGGTTGGGAAGAAGTTTTCGCTCCACTTTTCTTACAAATGGAGAAACAAAACCTGCCATTGATCTGTCCAGCAGGTCCCAATACGCTTCCGTCTTCGTTTTACGGTCTCCAGCTTTCTCCTTCAGGAAATCGAACACCTTGACATCTGCTAATATAAAGGTCGTATTCTCTTGACTATTTTCCATTTTACTTTGTTTTAATGATTATTACAGTGCGGAGTTTCTGAAATGCTGCCTTTGTCCGCTTCAAAGACACCATCGCGTGATGATTATCGTGTTTCTTTTCGGATATCGTTTCAGGATGCGTTGTCGTTCCTTCTGCCTTTTCTTCATCATCGCATTCGGATGTGACCGGAGCAGAGGGATAGAACAGGGCTGCCAAAAGAATATAATACGCAGTTACGGTAGTAGTGTACAGATACGGTTCAAAGCAGCTGACCAATGTTATAGCACTGATGCCGGCAAACAGACTCATGGAATCATGCAAACGGCTCAGACATCTGTCCGCCAGCTTGAACGAGAACATAGCGGCACAGATAACGGTTGATACCAGGATGCCGAATTCACCAGCATGTCCACTTGCATAGACATAGTGGAAAAGCAGTAGCAGGAACAGAATCACCCGTGTATAAAGTTTGCGGGCTCTGATGTTTTGTTTCATGGAAGCGTGAAACTTTGCCATAAACCGGTATGGCTTTTTGTACAATATCAATGACAGTACAAGAGGGGTCACGCAAAAGATGAGTTGCAATATTTTCAGTAACATAAGTAATATGGTTTTTCGGGTACGTGTATAGGTGTTGCTCTGAGTTCCAAGTGGACAATATCATAAGTTGCCAAGCGGATAATGGTTTCGGCATCCACGGCCGTGAGGTTCATTGCAGCTTTTTTGATTCGCTGCTTGAATGACCGGTCCTGTTTGCGATAGATAGCCAAAGCTTTGTTCAGTTCATGTTCAGGGATGGCCCATGTGGTACCTTCGAGGTATGTTCCGTTTGTCTTGAACGCCCGCAGGACCAAAGTTCGGGAGACAAGGTAGTCCGTCCTGTCACTTCTTGAGATGATATGTTCTTTATAGAGGTTGTCGTCTGCGACCTCTATCCATGTTCGGTGGGCATTGATCCAATAGACCATCTGCCTGTATAATGTATTTCTCATGATGATGTTGTTTTTATAAAAAGTCAATAAGTATGTCCTCCTTGTTTGCATAACAACTGAAATTGTCATCCAAGAAAGCCTCTATCTTATTGAGGTCATTTTGGTTTTCTGTACTTGCGTAGAAAATGTTTGTCGCATAATTTGCCATATAATTCTATTTTAAGTTCTCTTTTTTTCCCTCATGTAGCATTTACTACTTCAGGCTTGATTAATTATGTCGCTTCATAAGGTGTCATGGCTCTTTATGCAAGGTTTCACGACCAAATGCTACCGCTGCAAAGCAAGGTGGAGATTTTGTTGTGAACCTCAAGGATACCTTGCATACAAGAAAGCCATGACAAATACCTTTGCGGCACAATTCATCAAATAGCCCGAAGTCGAATGCTTATATTTACTCGTAAACTTATAAAGGAATATATTGCAGCGAAAAGAGAAAGGACGGAGTCAAAGGGAGTCCACTTTCTGCTGTCTAAAAAGGGAGTGGCAGAGGGAGCAAAAACAGTTTAGTTTAGTCCATTAGCCTATATATATGCTAAACTAAAGTAAACTAAAAATAGACAAATATTTGATTGCTTGGATGATTATTTTTAACTTTGCACATATTGATACCGATCATTGAAAACAATACTTTTCTCTTTTCGCTGCGAATTCCTGGATATATGAAAAACATATATTGAATCAGGATGAGAAAGCATAGTAATAGCTTGGATTGGTGCTTTGATTGCAAGCAAGTGAAAGGAATGAAAAGTAATGCAAACAAAAAAACGAGGATTTACCTAAAAAACCATTTTTGTTCCTGATTTGTTTCTTGTTTCAGAAACAAAAATTATAATCCACTCATTTACAAATGGTTAAATAGTTGTATATTAAATTTTGTACAGATAAAAAAGCATTAAGAAAAATCTTATGAAAAATACAATAACATCAAAAAATTAATTACTCATAAAAATATACACAATAAGCAATCTTAAGTAATTTCCCAAACGCTTCTGAAGAAACGCCAATGCATTCTTTATATGATATTTAACAGTATTAACCGATATTCCTAATTCCGTAGCAATTTCTTCATATTTTTTTCGCTCAAAACGACTCTTATAGAACACCCTCCGACATTCCAATGGCAGTTCATTTATACTACGTTTCAATTCATCTTCAAGCTCCTGTTCCAAAAGCACCCCCAATGGTTGCTTGTCGTCCACAAAAAGGGAATCGAGAAAATCCATACTTTCCGGTGACAAAAAAGACGACAGACGAAGTTCTTCACGATGGTTTTGTGACTGTAACTCATTCAAGCAACGATTACGCACCGCACGCATCAAATAAGCTCGAATAGAATAATGTATTTCAACTTCCTGACGATGTTCCCACAGATAAAAGATAACGTCATCTACTACTTCTTCTGCTAGTGCTGCATTATTCAGAATTTGGTTTGCAAAACGGCACAACAAGACATAGTGACGGTCATAAAGCAAACGAAACGCTTTCTCATCACCTTTACGCAGTTTTTCAATAAGCAACTCTTCTTCGTGCATATCTTACCTTTCTCTGATATAAGTTTGTTTATCGGGACCTACTCCGGTAACTACTACCCGCTTCCAATGAGGAGGAAGTACTGAAGGAAGCTGTACGATACCATTATCTGTAATCTGCAATCCACAGAAACCATTCAGCACAGCCTGTAGCAAACCTCCTGCTCCAGTCATAAAATAAGGATTATTACTTGTTGGAGTTTCTGAAATAACTCCAAAAGGTGCTCTCAAGTTTGGTTCATAACAACGGCGGAACATTTCATAAGCTTTCCCAGCTTCTCCCATACGAGCATACTGAACACAATAAACAGAATACGACATGGCAGGACCGTCTTTCTGGTCTATACGCTCAACGTAATATTCCAAATCTTGTTTCTGCCGCTTCTCATCTGTTATCAAGCCCAATGGATAAGCCAACAAATTGGCATCGGCTTGCTTTATCATTTCTCCCTTATAAGTAGCATGCTCACGAGTCACACCATTTTTAAACTGTAAAATACGAATATTTTCTCCAACTTTCTGCCACGCTTCAGGAACTTTCTCACCACAAACTTCAGCAGCACGACAAGCGTACTGTAAAGCAAGTGAAGCTGCACCATTTGTAAAGGCATTATCAGTCACCCCATTGGCATATTCATCAGCCCCAGTTACGTTGTGAATAGAATACGAGCCATCGGAATTATAAGAAGAACGGCTTACCCAAAAATCAGCTATCTCTTTAAGCAGAGGATAACCTTCACGTTGCAACCAATGCATGTCATGAGTTATGCAATAATAATTCCAACAGGCAATTCCTATATCAGCTGTAATATGATGTTCAAACGGTCCGGTTAAAGCAAAAGTTGGAGTTGCCTCTTCACCAGAATCATCGCTTTCCCATGGAAACATAGCTCCCCGATAACCATAAGACAGTGCTTTCTTACGAGCAGCAGGAAGGCGATCGAACCGGTAATCGAGCATAGACCTGGCTATATCCTGATTCAACAAAAGCATAGGAGGGTACATCCACAACTCTGTATCCCAAAAAATATGTCCATTATATCCCTGTAACGAAAGCCCCATCGGCGGTATGCTCAGTCTACTTCCAGCACGACACGAAGCATACAAATTGAATAAGGCAAAACGAACAATACGCTGTGCATTATCATCACCTTCTATACGCACATCGCTTTGCCACAGTTCATTCCACAAACGATAATGGGCCTGCATTAAAGCTTCCCGACCTTCGTGTATCGCATAAATTACCTGACGCTCCGCTTCATTAAAAGGATCAAGAAAATCACGAGAAGAGCAAACACTTCCAATTAAAGAAAAACAAAATGTTTCTCCTTCTTTTATCGGAAGTGAAAAATAAAGTTCATGAGTTGCCTCATCATACATTGGTTTTATCAGATTGCCTTCGAAAAGAAAAGAAGAAGTAGCAGCCACCCGACGATAACCCAAACGGGAAGTAGCATCCGATTCGAGCATATACATAGGATGCCCCTCAGCCTCCATCTCTCGATAACGGACTGCAAATTTGGCATAATCATCGGGGATATCCATCGCAGAACGGACTTCGAGCATCATATTTTTACGAGCCTGAATCCTTACATGAATCAAACCAGCATATGGCAAATTACGTAATGCACATAATTCATAAGAAATATTTGCCTTGTTCAATGCAGACAAGTCGGTACGATGTATGGCACGGCGCATATCTATTGTCTGATGCCAACTGGATATGTCAGACGTATCAACCGCTTCTCCATCTATTTTTACCGATAAACAGAAAGGGTTAATTCCTTTCATCACTCGACTCACGACATGAGGAGCAGCCGCATCAAAAACATGATTCAATATAACATGCTCTACTTTAAAAGGCTCTTTCTGAGGCAGAATACCAATACATCCATTGCCCATCGGAGCTGGAGCATACGGTGCATGAATATCAACAGCTTCCAGTTGCCACAAACTTTCTTCATCAGCTTTCGCCACTACAACCGATAACAATATACTCAATATAAAACATAAAGTACGTATTCTCATGCTCTAAATTTTTAATATTCCGTATATTCTTTAATTCGCCGAAACTCACAAAGCAATTACTCCAACTATCAGATCATTCATTTGCATTACTTTCGGCTAATAATTCCATGTTTCGACAAAGATACATTTTTTTCTTTTGATTATTAAAATATCAAAATCAACTTCCCTTGAAGAAAAACATTCTAGAAGATTTTTTCAATATAAAATGCCATAAACCCAAAAAGAAAATAACTTGCTTGCCAGAAAAAGTATTTAAACCTTGCCAAACAGTTGACTGACTGACTGAAAATTCATATTTTTGCACAAATAATTGAAATTACGTAATTTAATTAAGATGAATCAAGAATTCGAGCTTATCGCCAAAACCTTCCAGGGACTGGAAGAAGTACTGGCACAAGAACTCACCGAACTGGGAGCCGGAAACATCGAAATCGGACGCCGTATGGTTTCCTTCACAGGTGACAAAGCAATGATGTATCGTGCTAACTTTTGTCTACGCACAGCTATCCGCATCCTGAAACCGATCAAGCATTTTACAGCAAAAACAGCCGATGAAGTATACGACGCTGTCAAAAGTATTGCCTGGGAAGATTACTTAGATAATATGAGCAGTTTTGCTGTCGATGCCGTAGTATTCTCGAATGATTTCCGCCATTCAAAATTTGTTGCCTACAAAGTGAAGGATGCTATAGTCGATTATTTCCGTGAAAAAACAGGCAATCGTCCGTCTGTTCGTATTAGCAATCCGGATTTGGCTATCAACATTCACATTGCAGAAGACCGTTGTACACTTTCACTCGACAGCTCTGGAGAATCGTTACACCGCCGTGGATATCGCCAGGAACAAGTAGAAGCCCCACTGAATGAGGTATTGGCAGCAGGTATGATTCTGATGACAGGATGGAGAGGTGAATGTGACTTAATTGATCCGATGTGTGGTTCTGGAACAATTCCTATTGAAGCAGCACTGATTGCACGTAACATCGCCCCAGGTGTATTCCGCAAAGAATTTGGATTCGAAAAATGGCGAGATTTCGATCAGGATTTGTTCGACTCAATTTATAATGATGACTCGAATGAACGTGACTTTAAGCATAAGATTTACGGATATGATAATAATCCAAAAGCAAACGAAATTGCTACCCATAATGTGAAAGCAGCCGGAGTTAGCAAAGATGTTATTCTGAAAATACAGCCGTTCCAGCAGTTTGAGCAGCCTAAGGAAAAGAGTATTATCATAACCAATCCACCTTATGGAGAACGAATTTCATCGGACGACTTGCTGGGATTATATCAGATGATTGGCGAACGCTTGAAACATGCCTTCTGTGGGAATGATGCCTGGATATTGAGTTATCGTGACGAGTGTTTTGATCAAATCGGTTTGAAGCCATCGGTTAAAGTTCCTTTATTCAATGGCTCTCTGGAATGTCAATTCCGTAAATATCAGATTTTCGACGGAAAATACAAGACTTTCCGCAGCGAAAACAGTGACAAAGAATTTAAACCCAAGCGGGAAGGAAACGAAGCACGTCCACGAAAACGTGCAGAAAGAGTGGAATACAAAGGAGATAGAAAACCTGGGGTCCGGACAGAACGTAAAGAAAATGATAAGAAAAACTTCTCTCGTGAGAACCGCCCTTCACGCCCATCTACCGATGACGGACGTCCAAAGCAGGCACCGGCACCTCGTTATATGCACCGTCGCCGTCCAAATGAAGAAAATACAGAGAACGAATAACTAAAAAGATGAAACGAATTTTTCAAATTATAGCTTTATTCTGTATGATTGCAACTGCCTCATCTGCCCAGGAGAAAAAAGCTTTTACTCTTAACGATGTCATACCGGGTGGAAGCAATTACTATAATCTTGTGCCGAAAAGTCTGCCAGGCTTACAGTGGTGGGGAGATGTATGCGTACGTGCAGATATAGAAAATATCAAAAAAATAGATTCTAAAAGCGGAAAAGAAACTATAATAGTTACTTTGGAAGAAGTAAACAAGGCTTTAACAAACAGTGAAATGCCTTATAAACTTACAGGACATATTAAACCGCTTCGCACACTGATGTATGCTTCACTTCCATGGGGTGACCGTAATGTAATTACTTTTACACAGTATGATGATTGTACTCCCGGACAGAAATACATGGTGTGGTATGATTTCGATAAAAAGAAAATTGCCAACCTATTCAAAATACAAGGAGAAGGAGCGACTAATTTTGACTTCTGTAAAGAGAATGGTTACATGGCCTATACCATCGGAAATGATTTATATGTAGCACATGAAGGAGACTTCAGCAGCATGGTTAATCCTAAAGTTGCAGAGAATCAAGAATCAGAGAAGAATGTTGTATATGGTCAGGCCGTTCATCGCAATGAGTTCGGCATCATGAAGGGGACTTTCTGGAGTCCGAAAGGTACATATCTGGCTTTCTATCGTATGGACCAAAGCATGGTAACCGATTATCCACAGGTAAATACGACAGCCCGTATTGCAGAACTTGTGCCCGACAAGTATCCAATGGCCGGCATGACAAGTCACAAAGTAACAGTCGGAATATATAATGTAAAAAATGGTAAGACTATTTATTTACAGGCCGGCGATCCTACTGACCGTTATTTTACCAACATCAGTTGGAGTCCTGACGAAAAGAGTGTATTTGTAATTGAATTGAACCGTGATCAGAACTATGCACAGCTCGTTCAGTACGATGCTGTAAGCGGGAAGAGAACTGGTATACTCTACGAAGAAAAGCATACACGCTATGTAGAGCCTCAGCACCCTCTGATATTTCTACCTTGGGATGACAGTCAATTTATTTACCAGACTCAACGTGATGGCTTCAATCATTTGTATCTTATGGATACAAAAACTAAATTGAAAGGTGAGTGGAAGACTGGCAAGGATAACGAAGACCAATATTGTGAATACTTGAAAACGACTCCACTTACAACTGGCGATTGGTTGGTTCAGGATGTTTTGGGCTTCAATACTTCACGTAAGGAAATAATCATTGCAAGTACAGAAATATCTCCTTTGCAGACTAATATATTCAGTCTGAGTGTAAAAAATGGGAAACGTACATTGATTGGCATAGCAGACGGTACTCATCAGGCCAAACTATCAGCCAGTGGAACCTATCTTATCGATTACTTTACTTCGAATGATGTTCCACGTGAAATCAGTATTCTTCCTACAACAGGGAAAAAAGGTATAACCCTCTTTACTGCAACCGATCCGTTGAAAGAAGGCTATAATTTACCTGAAATTACTATAGGAACAATTAAAGCAGCGGATGGAGAAACAGATTTGTATTATCGTTTGATAAAGCCTGTCAACTTCGATCCGAACAAGAAATATCCGGCTATCATTTACGTATACGGAGGTCCGCACGCACAGATGATACACAATACTCGTTTTTACGATGCACGTGGATGGGATCTTTACATGGCACAACAAGGCTATGTAATGCTGACCGTTGACAACCGCGGAAGTGATAATCGAGGTATCAAGTTCGAAAATTGTACGTTCCGCCATTTAGGAGTAGAGGAAATGAAAGACCAGGTAGAAGGTGCCAAGTTCCTGCAGTTACTCCCCTATGTTAATGCCGACAAGATTGGTGTTCATGGATGGAGCTTCGGAGGATTCATGACAACAAACCTGATGCTGACTTATCCGGATATCTTTAAGGTAGGAGTAGCTGGCGGTCCAGTTATTGACTGGCAGTTCTATGAAGTGATGTACGGCGAGAGATATATGGATACTCCAGAAACAAACCCTGAAGGATATAAAGGTTCTAATCTGCGGTTAAAAGCAGGAAACCTGAAAGGTCGTTTGGAAATCATTATCGGGGGAATGGATCCGACTTGTGTTCCACAGCATAGCATCAGTTTCCTGCGTGCTTGTATCGATGCAGGTACTCATCCTGACTTCTTCATCTATCCTGAAGACGGACATAACATGATGGGACGTGACCGCGTTCATTTGCATGAGCATATTACCCGTTACTTCCTTGATCATTTGAAATAAAATAAAGACTACAAATCATAACATTATAAGAATATGAAACTTTTACTGTTAGGCTCAGGCGGACGAGAACATGCACTGGCTTGGAAAATTGCCCAAAGTCCGAAAATCGAAAAGTTATACATTGCACCGGGTAATGCTGGTACACGTGAAGTTGGCGAAAATGTAGCTATAAAAGCTGATGATTTCGAAGCTATCAAACAATTCGTTTTAGCAAATGATATCAACATGGTAGTAGTAGGTCCTGAAGATCCATTGGTGAAAGGTGTCTACGATTTCTTCAAGAACGATGCAGCTTTAGCAAATATTCCAGTAATCGGTCCGTCAAAGGCAGGTGCCGTACTCGAAGGTAGTAAAGAATTTGCCAAAGGGTTTATGCAACGTCATCATATTCCAACTGCCGGATATAAAAGCATTACTTCTGCCAATCTGGAAGAAGGTCTTGCTTTTCTCGAAACCTTACAAGCTCCTTATGTACTAAAAGCTGACGGCCTATGCGCTGGTAAAGGTGTACTGATAGTTCCGACACTGGAAGAAGCTAAAAAAGAGTTGAAAGAAATGCTGGGTGGCATGTTCGGCAACGCTTCAGCAACAGTTGTCATCGAAGAATTTCTGAGCGGCATCGAATGTTCTGTTTTTGTGCTGACTGACGGAAAGAATTATAAGATTCTACCTGAGGCTAAAGACTACAAACGTATTGGCGAAGGAGATAAAGGCCTGAACACGGGTGGTATGGGATCGGTTTCACCTGTACCTTTTGCAGACGAAACCTGGATGAAAAAAGTAGAGGAGCGCATTATTCGCCCCACTATAGAAGGTCTTGTAGCAGAAGGCATTGACTATAAAGGTTTTATTTTCTTCGGACTGATTAATGTAAAAGGTGAACCTATGGTTATCGAATACAATGTCCGCATGGGTGATCCAGAAACAGAAAGTGTTATGCTACGTATCAAGAGCGACCTTGTAGAATTGTTTGAAGGAGTAGCTGCAGGCAACCTTGATGAAAAAACACTGGAAATTGATCCACGTTCAGCTGTATGTGTTATGCTGGTATCAGGCGGATATCCGGAAGCTTATGAAAAAGGCTATCCGATGACAGGTATCGAAGATGCAAAAGCCGGAGGCAGTATTGTATTCCATGCTGGAACAGCCTTGAAAGACGGTCAGGTTGTCACTGCCGGAGGACGTGTCATCGCTGTCAGCTCGTATGGAGCCAATAAAGAAGAAGCATTAAAACAATCATTTACCAATGCTGGAAAAATTTCGTTCGAGAAGAAATATTTCCGTTCTGATATCGGCTTCGATTTATAATATATAGTTCACCACAGATTACACAGGTATACCAATAGTTCTATATTAACTAAAATAACCTGTGTAATCTGTACGGTGAATTTTCTGTAATGAAACATGCCGTAATATGATCCAAACAAAAAACAGATTCCAATATGAAGCATCAACGGGACGTATCACATTACCCGTAGTAGCTATACTGACACTATTCTTATGGACCATATCTACTCCACAACTATGGGCAAATATAGGTTCTTTATTAAGTTTCGGCCTTGCTACGTATCTGCTTGTAGAAATTGACACAAAGTTTGCACTAATACGTACCCGAACTTCACTTCCGGCATCTTTGTTTCTTTTGTTTTATGCAGCAACACCTTTCTTGCATACATGGAATATAGAACTGTTACTTCCTGTTTTTTTTATATGTATGCTATATTCATTATTTCAAAGTTATGAATCATTGCATGCTTCAACTCCCATCTTTCACGCATTTTTCTGGATGGGATTAAGTAGTTTTATTGTCCCTTGTATCGCTTGGATAGCCCCATTGCTATATATCCACATGATTAATCTTCGTTCACTCGAAGGGAAAACATTCTTTGCCGGCATTATAGGCTTTACCTTACCATACTGGTTTCTGTTTGGATACTATCTATATTCTAACCAAGCTGCAGAGTTCTACGTTATAGCCTCACGACTTATACAATTTGACTCTATTGACTATACAACAATAGATATCAGCCGTTACGTCTTATGGGCTACAATAGTTGTACTTTGGATTATATACAGCATACCTTACCTGCGAACCGCTTACAAGGATAAAGTACAAACCCGCATTTTATTGCAAGTCATACTCTTTATGGGAATATGGATCAATATCCTTATTGCTATACAACCCTCACACATTGATGCATTATTACCTCTGTCTATTATTCCAATGGTATTTATGGGAGGACATCTGTTTCCACTAACCTTTACACGGTTTACCCGTATATTATTCATTGCAACCCTATTAATATGGCTTGTACTTTGCTTATTTAATTTATGGATACATTTCTTCAACTTCTAACCGAATGGGGTTACATTGGCATGTTCCTGTCAGCTTTTTTGGCAGGGACCATACTCCCTTTCAGTTCTGAAGCTGTCTTGCTTGCATGCGTAGGATTAGGACTTGATCCTATATGGTCCACAATTTCTACAACGGCCGGTAACGTATTAGGTGGACTAACATGTTATTGGATAGGGCATCTCGGAAAAATGAAATGGATAGAAAAATATCTTGGAGTGACTCCTCAACAGATGGAACGTGCTACCCGATTCATTCACGGAAGAGGAGCATGGATGGCATTGTTTTCTTTCCTTCCCGTTGTAGGAGATGCCATCTTAATTGTGTTGGGACTAATGCGTGCACACATCGGTATTGTCACTTTATCAATGACTATCGGGAAGTTAACCCGCTATGCCATACTGGTAGCCGCGACATTAGGAGTCATTAGTCTTTTCTGATACTATTTTTATATCAAAAAAATTATGATAAAACTGGAACAAACTGCCGACGGGAGTTATACTCTTTTCGTTCCTGAACTGGATGAACATTATCATTCCATAAAAGGAGCATTGACTGAGTCGGAACATATTTTTA